>JANQPS010000270.1 GCA_028285365.1 Thermoanaerobaculia bacterium
GCCCAAGAGGCCTTCGCCGAGGCTTTCGCGAACCTCTCCATGCTGGTCAGTCCCGCGGCGTTCCCGGGCTTTCTGAGACGGATCGTCCTGAAGCATTGCGATCGGGTGACTCGCCGCGTCGGCGATCGGGAGCTTCTCTCGGGACCCCTCCAAGCCGAGGGGCGAATTGATCCGAGTGAGAGCACCGAAGGTCAGTACGTCGAGCGGGAGGCCCATGCGCGGATTCGCGCAGCGATCGCCTGGCTGCCGCCCCACGAACGAATCGTCGTCTCACTCCACTATCTCGCCGAGCTGAAGCAGCACGAAGTCGCGAGCTGGCTCGGACTGCCGCTCACGACGGTGAAGAAGAGGCTCCACTCCGCTCGCAAGCGGCTTCAAGCCCTGATCGAGGAGGAACGGGCAGAGCTGCTCCAGCCGGCTCCCTTCGCTGCGGGGATCCGCCTCTTCATCTCGATCCGTGAGGGATGGCTCGACACGGTCGACTCCATCTTGAGAGAGGACCCCTCGCTGGTCGATTCGACGGAGTGTTGGGACATCGAGGTCTGTCGTCAGTACGGACTACCGAGCGCCAACGGTGGCACGCCGCTCGTACGCGCGGCCGAGCTGAACCGCGTGGAGATGGTCGAGCTCCTGCTCGGGCATGGCTCCCAGGTCGAAGACGCGTGTCGCTATCCAGACGGTGAGTCGCCCCTTTGGGCTGCAACCGCGGCCGGTAGCCTGGAAGCGTGTGACCTTCTGCTTCGACATGGTGCCGACCCCAACTGCACCGCGGGTCACGGTCGGCTCTCACCACTTCATGTCGCGGCGATGCGAGGGCGCGTCGAGATCGCCCGCCTTCTCTTGCAGAGTGGAGCGAATCCGAACGGTCGAGACCGCCACGATTGGACTCCGTCGGACTGGGCACGTTGCCGTGGTCATGCCGAGCTGGCGACACTTCTCGACGTTCAGGGCGCGCGAGCCACCGCAGTCACCGGCCCCTCCACAGAGCAGACACCAGAGGAGACGACGGAAGGCGAATCGGACGTCTTCGAGACGGGGATCAAGGCCATCGACCTGTTCGCTCCGATTCAGCGCGGAAGCCTGGTTTACACGCAGATTCAGGTCCCGCACTACCGCCAGATGATCCTGGGCGCGGAGCTGAGTTGGCGATTGCCCAGAGGAGGCCGAGACGCGGACGTTCCTTCGGCCGTCTGGATGGGCTGGGAACGAAGATCGTCGGATCGACGCCTGATGGATGTGGCGTTCTCTGCCTTTGGTGTGCGCGACGCAGTCGTTCCCGCCTTCATTCCGTTCAGCGACTCGGATGTCGAACGTCGAGAAGGCGCGCTGAGAGCCGTCGAGACCTGCCGACGTCTGCACGACTCCGGAACGCAGGATGTTCTTCTCGTCGCGCTGGCCACCCGACAATGGTGGCCCGAGATCGAGGCGATCCTACCGCGGCGCGACTTCGCCGAAGGATGCTCACTGACCTGTCTCGTCATCGACGTGGAGCCGGATTCACCACCGAACCAGGCGTCCCCACCCTGGACCGATCCACCCGTTCCCTATGACGCTCAGATCATCTTCCGCCCGGGCCTGTCCTCAGCTCACCAGCTACCCGAGATCGACCCTCTCGCCAGTACGTCCAAGGCACTCGTCGCCGACGTGCTGGACGACCAGCACCTGGCCGTCGCAAGAGCAGCTCGGGCCGCACTCGCAAATGATGAACCCGCAAGAGCACACGAACGCTTCGTGGAGACCAACCGATCCAGCGGGCATCCCGCGCAACGCCTCCGACAGTACCTGCAGCAACCCCTGTTCGTTGCGGAGCCCTACACGGGCGTCCCGGGCTCCTTCGTGAAGCGCGCCCGCATGGTCGAAGACGTCCGCCAGCTCCTCGAGGACCAGGGTGACTAGTCGTGGCGTTCGCGGCGACTACACAAGGCCGTCGAACACTTCGCTCTGACCGAGGCTGACGAGCGCCCGGCAGTGGGAGTCG
>JANQPS010000282.1 GCA_028285365.1 Thermoanaerobaculia bacterium
GAGCTCTGGAGCGCGACGTACCCGGTAGCCTTCAAGCCCGCCATGGGTGGCCGATCTCACGGAGCAGGTCCGAAGTCGACGCCCGCATTGGATGACGGCCGCCTGTTCACCTTCGGCATCACGTCGATCCTGTCGGCTTTTGATGCCGGAAGTGGCGAGCTGCTCTGGCGTCGCGATTTTGGTGAGGAGGCGGGCGAGGCCTGGCCGCGTTGGGGAACGTCGTACTCGCCGCTTCCGTTGGATGGAGACGTCATAGCTCAGTACGGGCGTGCTGAGGGCGCCTTGGTCCGTCTCGATGGCGAGTCGGGGGAGACGGTCTGGTCTCTCGAGGGTGACGGGAGTGCCTACTCTTCTCCGATCCTGGTCGAGCTGGGCGGGTCTCGACAGATCGTGTCGGCAACCAGCAAGGAGCTGGTCGGACTGAGCGTCGACGGAGACGTGCTGTGGCGTACCGAGCACCCGTCGTCCCTGATGCACCAGGGAATCGCGACCCCGCTGGTGGCTGGCGAGCTACTGATCGTGTCCACCGGCAACAGACCTCTGCGCGCTCTCGAGGTGGAGAATGTCGATGGGCAGTGGAGCGTTACCGAGGCCTGGCAACGCACTGACATCACCCTCGAAATGGGTAGCCTCGTGGCGGTCGACGATCGGATCTGTGGCCTCTGGAAGAGACGCAAGGGGCAGGCGTTCTGCTTGCGCTCGCAAGACGGAACGACTCTTTGGGAGAGTGCTCCGCGCTTTGGCGAGCATGCGTCGATCCTCGTCGTGCCCGGTGCGTTGCTCTATCAATTACCGGACGCGGATCTGGTGGTGGTCGACGCAACAGCCGAGTCGTTTAACGAGATCGCCAGGTTCGGAGTGGCCGAATCGGAAGTGTGGGCTCACCCGTTGCCGCTCGCTGACGGGCGTTTGCTCGTCAAGAGCCACGACAGTCTCAGTCTGCTGGTCCTCGATTGAGAAGAGGTCAGTGGCTCGGCGATCGACTCGTGGTTGGGGCGTCGGGTCACGAGGTCTCGGCTTTGGCGATCCAGAAGCTCGTTCCGATGGTGAAGAGCAAATGGCCGGCAACGAGCGCCAGAGCGTTGAGCCCGAAGAGTGCGACAGGCGCCGAACCGATTGGCGGGATGGCGTTGACCAACATGACCAGACTCCAGCTCGCCCCCATGGCGATAGCAGCGCCGCAGAGGATCGCGGGCAGCTTCTCGTAGTAGAGGGCGAGGAGTCCTCCACAGACGAAGGCCGCACCCAGGAGCGCTAGCAAGATGAGGTGTGCCCGGTCGAAAGGTGTCCCCGCCAGCAGACGGGAAGCTCCCAGCGGGAGCCCCAGGAGACCGGCGGTTCCCAACCCTGTGACCAACCAGGCGGCCCCTCTCGACTCGCGAGCGAGGAGCTCGTGAAGGCCCGCGATGACGGGGAATAGGAGCAAGAGGGCGATGGCCATGATGCCTTCCCCCAGCCGTTCGTCGCGACTGGCGAGAAACAGCCCGGTCAGGAGCAGTCCGGCACTCAGTAGACAAGAAACGAAGGTCGTGACTGCAAGAGCCTTGCGCATGGTCCGCTCCCAAAGCAGGTCGAGGTCGACAGCGTAGATTCGAGTGGCGCTCTTGCTTGCCTACGTGAGCGAGCCGCACGCTGTCTATTTCTTTGGCGTCGATTTCTATGGCGGAGTTCGGGCCGCGAGGGGGGCAGGTCGAGCAGTCCTCGCGATGTGACGTATGCGCGTACTGCGGCGAAGCCGCTCAGCCGATCGGGAGTACCGAGCAGGAATCTCCGGGTGGCCGGGGCGCGGACTTCCTGGGGATCCTGACGAGCGCATTCCCATAGCCGTAGGCAGAGACGTCGTGCGAGCCCACAGGGTTGATGGGGTGAGCCTGTACGGCGCCATCCTCGATGGTGATCTGGGCGGGCAAGAATCGATCGCGTCCCTTGGCTCCGGGAAGCTCCGCCCCCAGTCGGGCATCCAGCGCACCGCGCCAGTAGGCGTCGTCGTGACCCATCATGCGTCGCAGAGCCGGACGGACGAACAGCCAGAAGGTCACCATCGCAGAGGCCGGATTGCCGGGAAGTCCAAAAACCCAGCCGTGCTCGTGCTGGGCCGCGACGAGTGGCTTGCCGGGTTGAATGGCCACCGCGTCGACGAGGATCTCGCAGCCCGCGTCGTCGAGCACCCCCTCCACGAGGACGAAGTCACCCATGGACACGCCGCCACTGAGAAGGAGAACGTCTCGCCTCCGGCCGTCGCGGATCATCTCCGCCAGCTGGATTTTGTCGTCCGGGGCGATACCGAGACGTTCTGAAGGAACGTCGAGGCTCGCCAGAGCGCCCGCAAAGAAGTCACTGTGCGAGTCGCGAATCTGACCGGGGCCCGGTTCGGTGCTCGGGTCGACGACTTCGCTACCGGTCGTCAGATAGGCCACCCGGGGTGCCGAGATCACGTCGACCTGCTCGATTCCGTGTGTCGCGAGGAGACCCGCCGTACCGGGCGTCACGCAATGCCCAGGCTGCAGGATCACCTGGCCTTCGCTCGAGATCTCTCCACGTCGCCGGATGTGCTGGCCACTCTGGCCGGCGTCGTCGACGACAACTCCTTGCTCGGTCATCTCGGTGAGCTCGAAGGGTACGACCCGATCGGTACCGGAAGGCACGGGAGCCCCTGTCATGATGCGCGCTGCACATCCGGGGTCGAGGGTGGCTCCAGGCTCGTCGCCGGCGGCAATGGTGGCGACGACTGGCACGGCCTGGCCGGTCTCGAGAGTGCCCGCGAACGCAAATCCGTCCATGGCGGAGACGTCGTTGGGTGGTGTGTCGAGAGTGGCATGGAGCGCCGTGCTCAGACGGCGACCGATGGCCTGACAGCGGCTCACTCGCTCCGCATCGCGGACCGAGATCCGCTCGTCGATTCGTCTCCAGGCTTCAGATGGTTCGAGCATGGCGCAGATGCTAACCCGAGCCGTTGGAGTCGAGGGTCGCAACGTCGGCACTCGTCGAGGGATCTCGGACGTTCTGCGGACTCTCGCGGACAGCTGGAGATCTCGAACGAGGATGAGTCTCCCGCACGAGGCTTTGTGCTTGCTAGGATATGGGTTTGTCCCCTCACGACGTCCGGTGAGGTTGGTCAGCTACCAACCATTGCCACCAGGCGTCGGTATGCGACGGTGTGGCTGTAGTGAGTCCGCCCTCCTCGTGTGCTCCCACACCCCCGTACGTTCGATGATTGCGTCAAGCCCCAGCACCCCCGACTCCCGCAACTGTGTCCGGCTGAGCGGCGCGTGCGGAATCGCGTCCGACGTGACGTGGTCCGCGGGTAGCGAGCGTGGCAGATGCCCTGGAGCAGCGGCTCGTGCCTGACAAGCGCTACCAGTATCGGGGCAACCTGGAGGATCAGCCTCTCGCCGAGATGCTGTTCGTGATCCATCAGTACGGGGTACCCGGGGTCGTCGAGGCGATTCGCGGTGAGACGGTCAAGCGGGTCTACCTGCGGCATGGACACATCGTGTTTGCGTCGTCCTCCGAGATCAAGGAGTCGCTCGGCTACTTCCTGCTCGCCTCAGGGATGATCTCGCGCGAGGACTTTCGTAGCACGATGCGCGAGCGCCGGGAATCCGACCGTCGATACGGTTCGTTGATGGTCGAGCGAGGGCTCCTGTCACCGGCGGACCTTCATCGTTCGATCAGGCGGCAGACCGCCGAGGTGCTCTGGAACCTCTTCTCCTGGGACAACGGCGAGGTGACGTTCTCGATCGGCGACTTCGATCTGCCGTCACCTACGGCCATTCATGTTCCTGTCGGTCAGGCGATCAAAGAGGGCGTCAAACGGGTCAAACAGGCTCGTGGTCTGCTCTCGCGAATCGGCTCCAAAGAGACGGTGCTCCAGTCTCAGTACGGATTGGAAGCCGCAGTCGAAGCGGCCCTGGAGCATCACGAGTTCTCGCTGCTCAAGATGGTGGACGGTCAGAAGACTCTGTATGAGCTGTGCGCGCAAGGACCGTTCGACGCGGTCACCAACGGCAAGATGCTCTACGTCTTTCACGTTCTTCAGATGATTCGATCGGTCGAGAAGGAAACGAGTTCCGGCGCGATCAAGGTCAAGCTCAAGTCGCCGGCGGACCGCCAGTTCTAGTGAGATAGAGCACCGGTCCTGCCTTCGCTCCGCCGCTCGAGGCTCGTGAGAGCTCGACCGCGTGGATGATGTGTGAGGGTGAGGCGGACGACTTGTTCAAAGGAGATTCAAGAGGTGCCGCTATACGAATTCGATTGCTCGGCGTGTGGTTCGCGCATCGAGCTCATGCTCTCGATCAAGGCGCGAACGCCTCGCAGGTGTCCTGAGTGCGGCGCAACGGGAGCGCTGAAGAAGGCCGTTTCGGCTCCAGCCTTCCAATTCAAGGGGACCGGCTGGTACGTGACCGACTACGCCGACAAGAAGAGCTCGCCGTCGAAGGACGACTCGTCGAGCTCGTCCAGCGAGTCGAAGTCGTCGGAGTCGTCGGACTCTGCGGAGAGCTCTAGCTCGAAGTCGGAGAGCAAGTCCAAGAGTTCCAGCAAGAAGTCGTCGAGCAAGTCCGACAAGTAGGTCATCGCTCTGAATCCCAGGGTCTCAGGCGCCGCCGCTAGCTCGTTTTCGTGGCAGCGCAGCGGCCCCGTGAGCTCCGACGATCCACTTCAGGACCGTCGGGCCAGTCGAGCGCAAGCTCATACAGCGCGTCGTGGTGACCCGCGCTCACCCGGGCGCCGCCCAGGTGACGCTCCGAGCCAAGGAGACGAGGCGCCGTGATCGAGCCGCTGAACGGGTGGCTCATCGTCAGGCTGTTGCTCCTGACTGGCGCCTCGAGCGTGCTGCTGGCCGGTCTGGCGCGAGGTCTGGGTATCTTCTTGTCCTGGCGAGACCTCGGGCTGGCGGTTCTGGCCCCTGCCCTGTTTCTGCTGCCGTTTGCGAGCCAGAGTCGGACTCTGCACTCGACCGACTTCTTGAGCTTGGCGCAGATTCCAGGACTCGCTACCACCGTCGAGGCGGATCGCTACGAGCTGCTCAACGATCCGGTCCTGCAGTTTCTGCCGTGGGAGATCGAGATCAGGCGTCAGCTTCAGCGGGGGAGTCTCGCGCTCTGGTCTGACCGACTCGAAGGGGGAACGAGCGTCTGGGTCAATCCTCAGGCAGAGGTCTTGTCTCCCATCCGCCTGGCGAGCCGTCTCTTCGAGATCGAGCATCTCTTCCTGGCTGGACTAGCGCTCAAGATGCTCGTCGTGAGTCTTGGAGTGATGGTCCTGAGTCGGCGACTGGGTGTCAGCGTGGAAGTCGCAAGGCTGGCTGGTGTCCTTGCGTCTCTCGGTGGAGGCATCATGCCGTGGGCGCTGTTTCCTCACAGCGCGACTGCGTCCTGGGCGCCGTGGCTCGTCTGCGGGGTGCTTGCATGTGTTCGGGATGTTCCTGCTCACAAGGAGTCGCAGCGTTGGCTCTCGGCGACCGATTGCAGACGGGTCCTCTCGACGTCCCTGGCTGCATTTGCGGTGCTCGCCTCTGGCCATCCTGAAGTGGCCGTAGCGTCTGCGCTTTTTTGCGGCTTTGCGGCGCTCGGTCTCGGTCGAAGGCGAATCGGCCGGCTCGCAACGGTTCGGCTTCTCGTTGCGCTGGTCCTGGGCTCGGCGTTGGCAGCTCCGATGCTCCTGCCGTTTGCAGGTGCAGTTTCGTCGTCTCAGCGTGCGGGTGAGATGACCAGCGAAACGGTCGATCTCGCGCATGCCGGCTGGTCTCCAGCGAGCTGGTTCGACGGCGAGCACGTCGATTTCATCGGCGCGGCGCTGAGTCCTGTCGCCTTCGGCAGGGCCTACATCGACGACTTCGGCGGGCGCACGAACTGGGCCGAGGCCGGAGCCGCCTATGCCGGTCTCGTGGCTCTTGTGGGGGCTGTGGTCGCCCTGCTGAGCGTGCGCCGAGCGCGCTGGCTGCTCGGGTACTACGCGTTCTGCATGCTCGCAGCGACCGGTTTCCTGCCGGTGGCTTGGCTCGTGTCGCGTCTCCCTCTGCTCGAGCTGATCTCGTACAACCGGCTGCTGCCCGTTGCGAGCCTGGCGTTGATGGTGGCTGCCGCCTTGGGCTGGGACCGAGCCTTGAGCGGCTCCAAGCGACCCACTTCCTGGCTCATACTCCTGCCCGTTTCGCTGATCAGTCTCTGGGTCGGGTCGAACGGAATGACCATCGTCGTGTGGGTGTTCCTGCTGGTCGTCTTCGTCATGCAGGCGCCACCATCCACGCGAATGGCCGTTCTCGTGGTGTGTGGCCTCCTGGACCTCGCACCGTGGGCGTGGCGAGAGTTGCCGCGCTCGGCGCCGACGACTCTGTTTCCGTCGACACCTCTGCTCGTCAGTGCAGCCGCCGAGGTCGACGGAGTGGAACCGCTTCGTTTGGTGGGCGGAGGTTTCGAGGGGTACCCATCGATGCTCAGCGCCTACGGCATCGAAGACGTTCGCCCCCACAACCCGATGGCCCCCAGAGATCAACTGATGGTCTTGGAGATCGCCTTGGGGTTCTCGCCCACCGGGAGTTACTTCGGCGAAGTCACTGAGCTTGGTCATCCCCTGGTGGACTTTCTCAACGTCGGCGCGGCCATCGTGCCCTACGACTTCGAGCTACCGGAGGGTTTCGAGGTGATCGGAGTCGCCGACTTCAGGCGTCTGGCCAGGAATCGTGACGTCCGGAAGCGATGGTTCGTCCCTGAGCGTGCCGAATCTGTGGCGGGCGAGAACCTGACGGATTGGTTGCAGGACCTACGGTCAGCCGACGTCGTAGCGATCGATCGCGAGGTCGACTCAGCCTGCTGCGGCCAGGGTGAGGTCTCGACGCTCGACGTGGATCCTGGTCACATTCGCCTGAAGGTCGAGGCCCAAGCCGGGTCCCTGGTGGCGACGTCCTTGCTGGGTCCACGAGGCTGGACGGTCAGGTCGCAGGGGCGTTCGCTCGAGACCCTGACGGTCAACGGAGCGTTTTTGGGATTTCTCTTGCCAGATCGGAGTGATGGCGCTGGTGACGCTCCGCAGGTAGTGGAGCTGTCTTACCGACCTCCCTACTGGGCTGCGGGAGTTGCCGCGGCCGCCTCGTCGTTCCTGATCCTGGTGGCGCTGGGCTGGCGAGCGGGTCGCCGGCCGCTTGCGTGAGCGGCCTCAGCTGCTGGCAGCAGGCTCAGCAGCTTCTTCCTTGTCGCCGCGTGCAGTCAGTCCAGACTTCTTGGCGTAGTAGCGAAACGACCTGAAGCTCATTCCCAAGAGCTCGGCAGCCTGCGTCTGCACCCAGTTGGTGCGCTCGAGCGCCTCGGTCATCAGCTGGCTACGAATGTCCTCGAGATACTGCTCGAGGTCGAGACCATCTGCCGGCAGCGAAATCGCCTCGGACTCTTTCCTGCGTTTGAGCAGGCTCGCGGGAAGGTCGGCCGACGTCACGGTGCCGCCCGCGCACAGCGCCAGGGTCCGCTCGACGGCATTTTCGAGCTCGCGCACGTTGCCGGGCCAGTCGTAGGCTTCGAAGACCTTCATCGCGTCGACGGAGATCTCGACCGGGTCGACCTTCATCTCGGTGCTGTACTTCTGGACGAAATAGTCGACGAGGAGTGGGATGTCCTCGCGTCGTTGGCGCAGCGGCGGCAGGAAGATCGGGATGACGTTGATCCGGTAGTAGAGATCCTCGCGGAACTCACCGTCGCTGATGCGCGCCTCGAGATCTTGATTGGTCGCCGCGATGATGCGGACGTCGATGGACTCTTCGCGAGTGCCGCCGACCTTGCGGACCGACTTCTCCTGCAGAGCACGCAGGAGTTTGACCTGCATGGTCGGCGTCATCTCGCCGATCTCGTCGAGGAAGAGGGTGCCGTGATCGGCTTCCTGGAACAGGCCGCGCTTGTCCTTGACGGCTCCGGTGAAGGCGCCTCTCTCGTGGCCGAACAGCTCGCTCTCGAGGAGGTTCTCAGGCAGTGCACCACAGTTGATCGACAAGAAGCGCGCGTCCGTGCGGTTGCTGTTGTAGTGGATTGCGCGAGCGATCAGCTCTTTGCCGGTACCGCTCTCTCCTTGGATCAGGACTGTCGACGGAGTCTTGGCGATCTTCTCGATGAGAGCAAAGATGCTCTGCATCCGCTGACTGCGGCCGATGATGTTGGAGAACGTGTAGCGTTCTCGGAGTTCCTGCTTGAGGTAGACGTTCTCGTCGTAGAGCTCTGTCTTCTCGAGCGCCTTTTGGACGAGGATCTTGAGCTCTTCGACATCGAAGGGTTTGGAGACGTAGTCGTAGGCCCCCAGCTTCATGGCCTCGATCGCGGACTCCGTAGACGTATACGCGGTCATCATGATCACCGCGGTGCGCTCGTGGTTCTTCTTGATCTCAGCCAGGAGCTCCAGACCGCTGCCGTCGGGCATGGTGATGTCACAGAGGACGAGATCAAAAGAAGCGCGCTCGAGAGCTTCGCGACCCGCGCTGACCGAGTCGGCGGTCGTCACGTCGTACTCTTGCTCGCTGAAGAGCAGCTCCAGGAACTGCAGGAGGCTCTTCTCGTCGTCGACGACCAGGAGACGCGCAGCCATCAGGCAGTTACCTTTTCGTGCTGGCTCACAACAGACCTCTCGAGTGGCAAGTTCACTTCGATCGCCGTCCCGACACCCTCTGACGAGCGGACATCGATGCGGCCACCATGCTCTTCGACGATGCGGTAGACGATGGCCATCCCGAGGCCGGTTCCGCGGATGAAGGAGCTCTTGAATGGGTGAAAGAGGTTGCCCCTCTCTTCTTCGGTCATGCCGCGGCCTGTGTCCTCGAACTTCATGGAGTAATGACTGTCGCCGATCTCGCCCGCGACGGTCAGACGTCCACCTTCAGGCATGGCCCTGATCGCGTTGCGAACGAGGTTCCAGAAGATCTGACTGATCTGATCCGGATCGCCGACGATCGAAGCGCTCGGCGGATCGAGTCTGGAGACGATCTGGTGATGATCTCCCACCTCTTCGCTGTTGCGCAGTAGCTGGAGATTCTCGTCGAGGAGCTTGGCTACGTCAAACCGTGCCTCCCGGCGATCGGCGGGTCTCGCAAACTGCAGGAAGTTCTTGATGATGCGATCGAGCCGTCGGCTCTCCTGCAGGGTGATGTCGAGAAGCTGCTTTTGTGAACCGTCGGCCGGGACGGTATGGGACAACATCTGGACGGAACCTGAGATCGCCGCCAGAGGGTTGCCGATCTCGTGGGCAAGACCGGCAGCCAGCTCACCGACGGCGGCCATGCGGTCCTTGAGGCTGAGCTCCTCCTGGAGCTTCTTCCAGGCCGTCAGGTCCTGAAAGATGATGATGTAGCCGCGGCGCTCGTTGTACGCGTCGTGAATCTCGGCGATCGAAAACCCGATCCAGCGGTTGTCGCCATCGCGCTCGTACTCGACCTCGTCGCGGACGCGGTCGAAGTCGGAGGTTGCGAGTAGATCTGTCCAGAGGGTGCTGGAGATGAAGCCGATGTCGGTGAGAGGCTCGCCGATGAAGTCACGATCCTCGAGCCCGAGGATCTGGCGCCCGACACGGTTGACGCTGACCACCTTGCCCGCCACGTCGGTCGTGATCAACCCGCTCGTCATCGACTCGATGACGTCTCGATTGAAGACCTCGAGCTCGGCCAGGTCGACCGTCCGTTCCTCGAGCTCCTGCTCCACCCGCGCGACATCGCGAGCGAGGTAGGCCGTGAGCAAGGCCACTCCGTAGAAGCCGAACAAGTGGACGACCAGCGCGTAGATGAGCCGCGCCAGGGTGACGGGGTCACTGTCGCCGGGTGGCGCGATCCACCCTTGATACAGAGAGAAGATGAGGAGCGCGTAGAGCAGCCACGCGACCTCGGCAACCGTCACCCCCGCTCGCCGTCTCAGCAGGACCGCGGCAACGCTGATGACGATCAGGTAGAGCATCGAGAAGGGTGACGCGATGCCGCCCGAGAAGTACACCAGCGCAGTGATCAAGACGAGATCGCCCATGAACTGGGCGTAGGCCTGCCAGATCAGCCAGCGATGGGTCACCGCCAGGATCGCAAGGTAGAGCAGGCTGCTCAGGTAGCCGAGCGCAGCCACTCGGAGTAGCGTGTCGAACGGCAGCTCCGAGACACCCGTCGTCAGGCGGATCAGGTACGCCGGAAGCAGGACGCTCGTGATGATCACGAGCCGGATACACGTCATCCAGACGAGCTGGTCCGCCAACCGCCGACGCCGACGGGTGACAGGTTGGGTCGGGATCCCGGTGCTGTCCGGCATGCCTAGAGCGTATAACGCTTGTGGGATCAGTGGTTTGGGGGCAGGCGAATCTTGGGATCGGCGCGCCGAGCCAAAGCCGCCGAACACATCATTGCCGCCGTTCGAACGGCCTCTGGAGCAGGCGCACGATGAGGGTGTGGTGCCTCGATCGTCTGTCGAGCATCCGACCCTCATCCATCGCCATTCGCCGTCACGAGAGCCGTGCAGCAGCCAAGGAGGCATGCGCCCGGGGACTCAGGGCAGGCCCCTTCGGGGGACTCAGGGCAGGCCCTTCGGGGGACTCAGGGCAAGGGCGGTACTGTGCGGTGACTGGGGGCTGCTAGTGCGGCAGCCCCCGGAAGGAGGCCGTCAGTTGATCTGCTGGATGATCGAGTACATCGGCAGATACATCGCGGTGACGATCGTACCGATGATGCCGCCGAGAAACACGATCATGACCGGCTCGAGCAGCTTCATCAGGCCGTCGACCGCCGTGTCGACTTCTTCTTCGTAGAAGTCTGCGATCTTGGACAACATCTGATCGAGGGCGCCGGTCTGCTCGCCGACGTTGATCATCTGGCAGACCATCGGCGGAAAGACCTTCGTGTCCATGAGGGGCTCGCTGATCGTCTTACCTTCTTCGACTGCCTTTCGCACCGCCATGATGGCGTCTTCGATGATCGCGTTGCCTGAAGTCTTGGCTGTGATCTCGAGGCCGTCGAGGATCGGCACACCGGAGGACGTGAGGGTCGACAAGGTTCGACAGAAGCGTGCGGTGGCGATCTTGAGCAAGAGCATGCCGACGATCGGGATCCTCAGGATGAGCCCGTCGATGATTCTTCGCCCGCGCTCGGTCTTGTGTGCCCGACTGATTCCGATACTGATCAGGACGATCCCCACGAGGATCAGCCAGGCAAAACGGCCGATGAAGTTGGAGACATCGACAACGATGCGGGTCAGGAAGGGGAGCTGGGCGCCCAAACCGGCGAACATCTGTGCGAAGACCGGGATGACCTTCCACAAGATGATGAAGACGACACCCGCCGCGATCACGATGACCGCGACCGGATACATCATCGCCGAGCGCACCTGGTTCTTCAGGCGGACGATCTTTTCGATGTAGGTCGCGAGACGCTGGAGGATGACGTCGAGGATACCGCCGGCCTCGCCGGCAGCGATCATGTTGATGAAGAGGTTGTCGAAAGCCTTCGGGTGTTTACGCATGGCTTCGTGCAGCGACGAGCCCGACTCCACGTCAGATCGAACCGTCTGGATGATCTCGCGAAACAGACGGTTCTCTTCTTGCTCTCCGAGGATCTCGAGGCACTGAACGAGCGGCAGACCGGCGTCTAGCATGACGGAGAACTGACGCGTGAAGATGGCGAGTCGCTTGGACTCGATGCGCATCGGCAGCTTGGGCAGCAACGGGATCTGGCGACCCTTCTGCCGGATCGACGTGACCTGGATCTGCTGCCTTCGCAGAGTCGCGACGGCTGACTCGCGGTTGTCCGCGAGCAGCACACCTTCTTGACGCTCTCCAGTGCGGTTGCGTCCTTTCCAATCGAAACTGGGCATGACTTACCTCCGTGCTCCGGCCGGGTTGGCGCCTCCCTGTTGAGGACCGACGGACAGTCCTGCAGCAGAGGGGCCGCGGGAGAGGATCTCCTGCAGCTCGTCGGGGTACGACGAGCGAGCCAACGCGGTCTGCATGGTGATCTGACGACGAAAATAGAGCGTTGCGAGAGACTGGTTGAAGGTCATCATGCCGTGCTTGGCCTGGCCTGCCTGCATCATGCCGTAGATCTGATGGACCTTGTCCTCGCGGACCAGATTCCGAATGGCCGAGTTGGGAATGAGTAGCTCGACTCCCAGCGCGCGACCCCTCCCGTTGGCCTTGGGCAGCAGCGTCTGACAGAGGATTCCCTCGAGCACGAACGAGAGCTGCGTGCGGATCTGAGACTGCTGGTGCGCCGGGAAGATGTCGATGATGCGGTTGATGGTCTGCGACGCCGAGTTCGTGTGCAGGGTCGCAAAGGTGAGATGGCCCGTCTCGGCGATGCGCAGCGCCGCCTCGACAGTCTCGTAGTCGCGCATCTCACCGATGAGAACGACGTCGGGGTCTTGACGGAGGACGGACCGAAGCGCGTTCTTGAAGCTGTGGGTGTCGGCGCGTAGCTCGCGCTGATTGATCAGGCAGCTCTTGTGGTCGTGGAGGTACTCGATCGGGTCCTCGATCGTGACCACGTGCTCGTGGCGCTCGCGATTGATCTTGTCGAGCATCGATGCGAGCGTCGTCGACTTCCCACAACCCGTCGGGCCGGTCACGAGCACCAGGCCGCGGGGCTTCTCGCAGAGCTTCTCGACGATGGCCGGCAGCCCGAGCTCGCGAAAGCCCATGATCTTGTACGGGATCTGGCGAAACGCCGCTGCAACCGCTCCACGCTGGTGGAAGACGTTGGCGCGAAAGCGAGCCACACCCTTGATGCCGAACGAGAAGTCGATCTCGAGGTCCTCCTCGAGCCGGTGCTTCTGGTTGTCGGTCATGATCGAGTAGGCGATCTGCTTCGTCTCGGTCGGCGTCATGGGCGGCAGGTTCAGCGGACGCAGAACGCCATCGACGCGCACCTGAGGCGGCGAGTGAATCGTGATGTGCAGGTCTGTACCGCCCTGCTCGACCATGTTCTTCAGCAGGGAGTTGAGGCTCGCCATGTTTCCCGTTTCTCCTGCGACATCAGTAGGTTACGGCTAGCGGCTCGGTTCGTCTCCAGGCCGCCCGCCGCGCGACGGAAAGCACCGTTAGACGACTCGACGCACCAAGCCGAGTCATTCGAGTTTAAACCAATGGCTATGTGTCTTGGAAGAGTCGCGCTGTCAGTGCACCCGTCAGTCGGCGCTGTCGGCCGCGTCCGTTCCGTCCTCAGCGTCGCTCGAACCCTCGGTCTCGAGGGACTCTGCCGGCTCGAGCTCACCGACCCAGACGAGCAGCTCCTGCACGCGCTCGCCGGAGTCTTCGCCCGCCGGATACCGGTAGAAAAAGGTCACGAGACGGTTTTCGGTGGGATGGACGAGGTGGACCCTGGTCTCCTCCTGGCGCGCGCCGTTCTCGTCGAACTGGCCTCGGGAGTAGTAGCCGACGCCGCTGGGTGTGCCGAGCTGCTGGCTTCCTGAGAAAGCTCCTCCTTCGAGCGCCAGGTACTCGTCTTTCTGGCCCTGCATGATGCCCACGAGATCGATGCCGAAGTCACTCCGCTCGTCGACGGTGACCCACATCTTTCCGGTCTTGGCGACGCCATCCTTCTCGATACCGCTGCGCACGCTCAGCTCCAACTGGTTGCCGCTGTTGGTTGCGACTTCGAAGTCGTGGGGGACCTTCGGGAACTTGACGTTGAGCTGCTGATTGACGACGGGATCCGGCTCCGGCTCGGGCTGCGGCGCCTCGGCGCAGGCAAGAGCCGCCGCAACGAGGCAGATGGTGATGATCGTAGGGACCTGGCTGTGACGGGTTCTGACAGCGTCTTCGGCGCGGCGCTGGCTGCGCTTCGAAGCGCGGTGAATGGAGGCGGTTGAGTCCATTGAGCTCGCTCTCGTTTCCGGGCACGTCTCAGCGGTCGACGTGGCACTGCGGACCGCTTTGGCGTTGCCCCTTGGGGTTCGTGATTGGCTTCGGTGGCGAGTATGTCGCAGCGAGGCGCCGAGACTCAGGGTGACGGATTGCGGCCGACGACAGAGCGACCGGAACAGGGCCGGCAGAGGAAGGCGGAAAACGCTCCGGCGGCTGTAGACTTGGCCGGGGTTGCGCGCGCGCAAGATCGCGCACCAGCTGGCCACAGTGGAGACCAGCGTCTGGGAGTCCAGAATCTGGGAGCCCAGAGTCTGGGAGTTCAGATCTGGAGGCAGGTGCGCCACGCAATCCGTGATGAATCCGCAGTGACTTCGCAGCAAAGACTTCGCAGCAAACTGCAGTGACTTCGCAGCAAACTGTGGCCTTGGACAGGTGTGATAAAGGGAGCGACAACGATGCAACGTCCGATCGCACGGGTGATCAATCTCATTGACGGCTCATCGCAGAGGCTGCTCAACATGAGCGCTGACGATGCCAGGGCGATTCTGGAGGAAGAGAATCCGGAACGCCTGATGGAGCTTCACGGCTCGTTTGCGCTCGTCGGCCGCGCTGAAGAGCGGGTTCTCCTGGCCCGCAGTCTCGATCGGCCCATGCGGTACTTCCTGGCCAAAGAGGAGTCGGGACCCATGCTGATCGTGAGCGAGCGGATCGATCAGATCCAGCTGGTACTCGAAGAGCTTGGCTACGGAGAGCAGTTTCATCCGACCTACACCCGCATGGTGCCGGCCCACTACGCCATGACCCTGCGCCTCGTCGGGTGCCCAGACCCCAACCCCGTGTATCAGCGGTTCTTTTCGCCTCCTCACAGAACGCTGCCGCCCGACCTCGACGCGATTGGCGAGCGCTACGTTTCGGAGCTCCTTCGTGAGGTGCGAGCCTGGGTTGCCGCTCAGCCAGCGGACGCCCCGATCGGTGTGTGCTTCTCAGGAGGTATCGACTCTGGAGCCGTACTCCTTGCCCTCAACCAGGTGTTGCTCGATCTGGGACAAGCCCCGACCCGCCTGAAGGCGTTCACCTTGTCGGTTGGTGCAGAAGGTGGAGCCGACGCCGTTCAAGCCTGGCGCTTCCTCGAGCTCGTTGGGCTGACCATGCTCGGTGAGGAGATCGACGTCGAAGTCTCTGAGCTCGATCCGTTTGCGGCCGTCGATCTGATCGAGGACTACAAACCCCTCGACGTCGAGTGCGCGACCGTGGCCAACGCGCTCTGTGCCGGGATCAGGCGCCGCTACCCCGAGTGGCAACTCCTGGTCGACGGAGACGGTGGCGACGAGAACCTCAAGGACTATCCGATCGAAGAGAACGACGAGCTCACCATTCGGAGTGTCGTCACCAATCCGATGCTCTATCAAGAGGGCTGGGGAGTGGAGTCGATCAAACACTCGCTGACCTACAGCGGCGGTCTCAGCCGCGGCTGTGTCAGGACGTTTGCGCCGGCCAAGGCGCACGGTTTCGAGGGATTCAGTCCGTTCACGCGACCCTCGCTGATCGCGGTGGCCGAAGCCATTCCGTTCGACGAGTTGTCCCAGGGATCTCACGAGGCGCTCTATTCGCTCAAGGGAGAAGTGGTCTCGAGGGGAATCAAGAAACTCCTCGGTGTCGACTTTCCGGTGTTCGAGAAGCGTCGCTTCCAACACGGCGTCGCCTCGGAGCGAGTCACCGAGTCGCTCTTCGATGTGCCTCCGATTCAGTATCGCCAGCACTTCCTGGGGCGCCACCTCAGCTAGTGAGTGATACGGCTGCAGGCTAGGCCTTGCGACGGAGGATCACCAGCGGAGGAGGCCCAGTCGTGGCGTGGGTCGTTATCTTCTGGGCCGTCCAGTACGAGGTGCGCCGGACCTTCTCGTGACTCAAGCGGATCTCGCAGTCAGACGGCTGCGTCCACAGACGCAGCGGCCCGAACCGGGTCATCGAGCGCTGTCCTGGACGCTCGAAGATGAGCTCACGCTGGCAGGGCCAAGGCGCTTCTTGACCGTGTTCGTCCGTGGGGGTGAGTGCCACTTTGCCTGCACGCACTGCGATCTCTGGAAGCACACTCACGACGAGCCGACCGTCCCTGGTGCGATCGTCGAGCAGCTTGCCGGAGCGATCTCGGAGGCGCGAGACCGCGATTCGAGATCGATCTGGGGGATCAAGCTCTACAACGCGTCGAGCTGGTTTCAGTCTTCGGCTGTGCCGCAGTCCGACGGCGAGCAGATCTGCGAGCTGGTCGCGGAGTTCGAACAAGTGGTCGTCGAAGCCCATCCGCTACTCGTGGGAACGCGCTGCCTGGAAATGGGTGAGCGGCTCCAAGGAAGACTGCAGGTAGCGCTCGGACTCGAGACTGCTGACGCCTCTGTACTGGCCAAGCTGAACAAGCGGTTCGACTTGAGCGACTACGAGAGAGCCTGCCGAACGCTTCGAGGTGCGGGCCTGTCGATCAGGACGTTCTTGTTGATCGGACTACCGCACCTTCCGGAGTCGAGGCAGGCGGCGTCGGTCGAGCGAAGCGTCGCCTACAGTGCCTTGCACGGTGCCGACGTGATCTCGCTCATTCCACTCCGTCCGGGCAATGGCGCCTTGGAAGACCTGTCGTCGAGGGGCTTGTGGAACGCACCCGATCTGACTCTGGTGGAGCAGGTGCTCGACACGGTCGTGACCTCGACGAGCGCCGGCGGGTCCGCGGAGAGGGAGGAGTGCGACGTGCCAGGTCGTGCCGCTGCGTACGTCGTGCAGGTCGATCCGTGGGACCTCGAGCAGTTGTCCGAGTGCCCTGACTGCGACCCGTCGAGACGCGAGCGTCTGGTGGCCATGAGTCTCGACCAACAATGGCGCCCACCCGTCGATTGTGAGAGGTGCGGGCGTGGCAACGGCAGGTCACGGTGACGGCCCAATGACGAGCGGACGAGAGGTCTTCGATGTCGCGATCGTGGGTTCCGGATTTGCCGGTTCGATCCTGGCGCGCGGATTGGCTGCCTGCGGGCGTCGAGTCGTGCTGATCGAGCGCGAGCGGCATCCGAGGTTTGCCCTGGGCGAGTCGACCACGCCGTTGGCGAACCTGGCGCTCGAGCGGCTGAGTCGCCGTCCCGGTCTCGAAAGACTCTGGCAGTTGTCGAACTGGAGTCGTTGGAGAGCCTCCCATCCGGACGTCACCTGTGGGCTCAAGCGCGGTTTTGTGTTCTACGCACACGAGGCGCATGAGCACTACCCGCAGGTTCCGGACGAACGCCGGCGGTTAGCGGTGGCGGCCTCTCCGGGAGACGACGTGGCGGACACTCAGTGGATGCGCTCAGAGGTCGATTCCCATCTCGCCAGGTGGGCCGAGTCCGGTGGAGTGCGTCTCCTCGAAGAGACCGAAGTCTTCGAGATCGCCGGTGACCACCACGATGCGGACGGAAGCAGCGAGCGGGCCGTGCTACGAGGAGAGGGTGCCGGCGAGCCCTTCGAGGTCGAGGCAAGTTTTGTCGTCGACGCCAGTGGTGGTGGTCGGCTCGCGAGCACACTCGGGGTCGAATCGGTAGCCGACCCGGCGGACTTCTCGAGTCGCCTGGTCTACGCACACGTGGATCGCCTGACGCCATTTGCCGAGTCCGCGGAGATCGTGAACTGTGACGAACCGTTTCCCGAGCACTGGTCGGCAGCGCACCACCTCACGGACGTTGGTTGGATGTACCAACTGCGCTTCGACTCTGGAGCGGTCAGCGTCGGCTGGCTGGTGGACGAACAGCGCGCCTCGAGCACGGGCCTGCTTTCGTCCGGGGATTGGGATGTGGTTGCCCCCGACAGGCTCTTCGAGAGGCTATTGAGCCGCTATCCGAGTCTCGAGCGCCAGTTCGCCGGAACACGCGCTCGCTTCGGCTTTCGCACCACGCGTCGTTTGCAGCGGCGTCTGGAGCGTGCCCATGGACGGGTCTGGGCGGCGCTTCCTGGGACCTATGCCTTTTACGACCCGCTGTTTTCGACGGGTATCGCGTGGAGCTTGATCGGTGTCGAGCGGCTTCTCGATCTCCTGACGGGGGATCGCCCTCCCGATCAGCAGCAGCTCGGTCGGTACGGGCAGCTCCTGGAAGCGGAGGCACATCACCAGCGTCGTTTGCTGGAGGCGGCGTACCGGCACCTGAGTGACTTCGAGCGTTTTGATCTGGTGTGCCAGCTCTACTTCGTTGCCGCTAGCTGCGCGGAGACCTGTCAGCGCATGCTCGATTTCGAAGAGTGGCGACACGAATCCGTGGCGCCGAACTGGGCGTGGGCAGGATTCTTGGGGGCTCGCGACCCGGTGATCGAAGAGGCACTGGAGGAGCTTCTGATCGGTCCAGACTGTGATCGCAAGCAGCTGAAGCTGCGCCTCGAGAAACGCAACGTTGCCGGCTTGCTCGACGTCGATCGTCAGGGCCTCTATCCGGCAGACCCGCACACCGTCCTGCGGGCCGCCTCATGCCTTGGTCTCGACCGCGCAGAAGCCGAGAGGCGCCTCCCCAGGCTGTTGGGAAGTGACTAGTGAAATTCGTCGTGACGCGCGCTGAGCTCAGGCAACCAAGCTCGCTCGAAAGACCGGCTCGTCAAAGAGATCAGCGCGCGATGGTCTTGGCCACGAGACCTTCGATCAGACGCCGTGGCGGGATCATGCGCAGACGAAGCTCGGGAGCTTCGAGAAGCTCGGCGGCCAGCTCGAGGAGCGCCGAGCGATCCTCCTCCGAGGAGGTCGCCGCTGACTTGACCAGGGTTGCGGCCCGGCTCCACACGGTTTCGTTGCGAGCGTCGTTCCATCCGTCGCCGACCTGAAGGCTGTCTGCGGCTGCCAGCAGATAAACCGCAGAGCCGGTCGAGCGATAGCCACGCATGGCCGCGAGGAATCGATTGGCGGCTTCCTCCATCTCCTCCGCAGTGGTGTCGAGGTCGACGACACTTCCCAGGAAGATCGACAGTGAGCGACTGCGCAGCGTCTCGAGGAGGTCGACCGCCGATGGCGTGAGAAGAAGAAAGTGCCGCGGGGCCGACGTTGCGGGTTCTTCGAGGTTCTTGAGGAGTGCGTTTGCAGCGCCGTCGAGCAGGGTGTCAGCGTCGGTGATGACGAACACCTGGCCGCGGGCTTCGAATGGTGAGACCTGCGCTGTCTTCAGCATGGTGCGCACCGACTCGAGAGAGGTCGACGTGGCGCGATCACGAAAGACGACGACGTAGTCCGGGTGAAAGGTCTCGGACTCGGGATCAGGAACCTGCACACGCCGGCAGTGCCGACAGGTTCCGCAGGGACGCTGCGCCGCGTGTTGTTCGCACAGGAGGGTTCTGGCCAGCAGCGCTGCAGACTCGAGCCGGTCGGCGTAACTGCCGCCGTGAAGGATCACGGAAGGGTAGAGCGTCTGGGCTCGCGCCATGCTGAGTGCGTGATCGAGGTTCATTTTGGGAGGCTCGAGACGTTGGCTCCGCGTCTAGCGAGCTGGAAGGATATCGGCCAGGGCTCGCTCGAGCTCTCGGGTCGTTCGCTCTCTCGGCCCTCCTGAGTAAACCGTGCGGATCCTGCCGGGCTCGTCGTCTGCAAGCTGCAGAAAGCCGCGACGCACTCTGTCGTAGAACTCGAGAGACTGGAGGTCGAGGCGGTCGGCGCCACCGGCCGCAGGATCGGCTGCGCGGCGTTTCGCCGACTGACCGCGCGAGCGCGCCTCCTCGGGCAGGAGGTCGAAGAGGACGGTGATGTCTGGCCGCCGTCGGCTCGTCGCCAGCTCGTCGACCGCGTCGATCACGTCGAGCGCCACGCCACTTCCGAACCCTTGGTAGGCGATCGTGGAATCCGTGAAGCGGTCGCAGAGTACGTGGTGACCCGAAGCGAGCGCAGGCTCGATGACCTCGAGCAGGTGTTGGCGCCGGCTTGCGAAGACCATGAGCAACTCGACAATTCCGTCCATGTCACCCCAACGGGGGTCGAGGAAGACCGAGCGGATGGCGTCAGACAGGGGGGCACCACCGGGCTCTTTGGTGACGATGTGAGGAACGTCGGCGGCGTCGAAGTGGGCGGCGACGGCGCGGAGGTGGGTGGATTTGCCACTGCCGTCGAGCCCCTCGAACGTGATAAACAGGGGGCGCATGGGCGGCGCGAAGATAGCACGCGCTCGGGCCGTTTCGGCAGCGCCACCGCCCCTCGAGACGCTCGGTCCTGGTTGCCCCAAGGCGGCCGTTTTGGCTGGAGCCCCTCGAGTTCGCTAGAGACTTACGGATGTTGACGGGGTCGCGAACAATGAGCCCAGCGACGGTCTTCTACGATGGAGATTGTGGCCTTTGCCACGCTTCCGTTCGATTTGTCATCGATCGCGACGTCGATCGCCAGTTCCGCTACGCGCCGCTGGGAGGCGACACCTTCGCCGCGCGAACCACCGATCTCGATGTCTCGTCTCTCCCCGACTCGATACTGGTCTTGACCCCGGAGGATGAGCTGTTGACGCGCTCCTCGGCCGTGATCTATCTCCTGAAGAGACTGCCAGGACCCTGGCGACAGCTGGGAGGCCTCTTGACGATCGTGCCTCGTTTCGCGCGGGACCTCGGCTACCGACTGGTCGCCAGCGTCAGGCGAAGTCTCTTTCCGGCCCCGGAAGGGGTGTGTCCGGTCATCCCCAGGGACCAGCGACTGCTTTTCGACCCTTGACGCCTTCGATCGGTCTCGATGCGCCTTGACCGGGCAATCCGAGTTCGGGGAACTGAGACGAATAGACTGACGCGCGCGCTTGTTGTCTCGTGGGCTCGCGGTACAGACGACACCGAGCTTGCTAGACTCTGCTAGCAGAGCGAAGCGATGTGATTGCGGACCGTTCCGCTGACACATGACAGTTCGGGTGGGCCGTTCGCGGCCGCCGCGGGACGGCGTTCCCTCGAGTCCAGAGATCTCCGAGTCCCGGAGGTCGGTCGATTCGAGGCGTCGAGACCGATCCCCTTCGACGGATGCCACGTACCCAATGACCGGACGACCCTCTACATGCAACGACGGGGTGTCGTGACCTGGAGTCTCGACTCGCACGAGCTCTAGGCCGTCACGATCGCAACACTGCCCAGATCACGGGATCACAGATGACACCTCAGAGATTCAGAGATCAGGGCGCCGGCGGCTGCGAACACCGCAGCTTGGGCTCACCTCAGAGCCCCCAAGAGGCCGCCCCAGGATTCGAACCAACGGAGACATCACGATGACCAAGAACACGCAACCGACGAGGACCTGGTCCTGGCACTGGCTGGGATACGGGGTGCTCGCAACACTCCTGGTCGTGACGGCGATGCGCTCGCCAATGACCGACGCTGCTACCGGTGACGAAACGACCGTCGCCGTCGTCGATGGAGTCGAGATCAGTCGTGCGAGGCTGATGGAGGCGGCCGAGGGCCAGCTGGACGCCGTCGAGCTCGAGCGTCTTCAGTGCATCTCGTCCAATCAGAAGAGAGCCCATGACGTTCTCGCCGGAACCCTCGAGGGTCTCGTCCGCGACCAGCTGACGAAGTCGGCTGCTGACGCAGCTGGCAAGGATCAGCGCAACTGGGTCGAGGAAGAGCGCCTGCGCATCCAGTCGGAGATCAAACAGTCTCGAGTCGACGAGCTGATCAGGAGCAACCAGCGTCTCGCCCGTCAGCCTCGCGAGCAGGTCGAGCCGAGGGTTCGCGAGTACCTCGCCAACGAGGATCTGATGAGTGGTCTCAAGGAGAAGAGTGAGATCGCCATCTTGCTGGATCCGTACCGGGTCGAGGTCGAGGCCGTCGGGCCTTCCAAAGGAGCCGGCGAGTCCGCAGCGGTCACGATCGTCGAGTTCTCGGACTTCGAATGCCCCTACTGCAAGCAGGTCAACCCTTCGCTGACCAAGGCGGTCGAGGAGTACGGAGACAACGTGCGCCTGGTCTTTCGTCAGTTCCCGCTGTCGAACATCCATCCCAATGCCGTCAAGGCTGCCGAGGCGTCTTTGTGCGCTGAAGACCAGGGCAAGTTCTGGGAGCTCCATGACGCAATGTTCAATGACCAGAAGAATCTTCGCGTCGACAACTTGAAGGCCCTCGCGGCGTCTGCCGGTCTCGACTCCGGCGCGTTCGACGAATGCCTGGACTCCGGTCGCCACGCCGATCAGGTCAGCAAGGACGTGCGCGACGGAGCGAGCATCGGGGTCTCCGGTACGCCGGCGATGTTCGTCAACGGTCGGCCGATGAGCGGGGCGGTCAGCTTCGAGATGCTGGCCGAGATCATCGACGACGAGCTCGACCGCGCCGGCAAGAAGTAAGGCAGCCCTCGCGCCGCCACGGTCTCGACCTCAAACGCTCGACTCGGCGACGAGTCGGGCGTTCGGTCGTTGGCCCCCACCATCGATCGACAAGAGACGAGGAGCACGAGTTGAGTGCTGATACCTACAGTCCGGTTCCGTATCGGTACCAGCGCGTGGACGAAGCGACCATGCGAGACCGGGCGGGCGACCTGTACGCCCGCATGGACGCGCGGCGCAGCGTACGCGAGTTCTCTGACGAACCGGTTTCCCGCGATCTGATCGAGCTCGCGATTCGCACGGCGTCGACCGCGCCGTCCGGAGCCCACCGACAGCCGTGGCGCTTCGTGGTGGTCGACGACCCCGAGATCAAGCGCCGGATTCGCGAGGCCGCCGAGCACGAAGAGCGGATCAGCTACGAAGGTGGCCGCATGCCGCCGGAGTGGCTCTCGGCTCTAGCGCCCCTCGGCACGGACTGGCACAAGCCATTCCTGGAGCGGGCCCCTTACCTCGTCGTGGTGTTCGAGGAGCTCTTCGGCTACGACGAGGAAGGCAACAAGCGCAAGAACTACTACGTGAAAGAGAGCGTGGGAATTGCGTGTGGGCTGTTCATCGCAGCTCTGCACGAAATGGGGCTGGCGACCCTGACCCACACGCCGAGCCCGATGAAGTTCCTGTCCGAGATCCTGGGCCGACCCAAGAACGAGAAGCCCTACATCCTGTTCCCGGTGGGCTATCCGGCCGAGGGCGTGGAAGTGCCCGATATTCAGCGCAAGAGCCTCGACGAGGTCGCGATCTTCAATCCACGACCGTCGGCCGATTCGCCGACCGAGTGAGGCTTGGGATGAGTCGATCGGGGTGCTGTCGGATGGTCGCAGACTGAGGGCCCGATGGCTCGCAGCTGCACTTGATCACGGCTCTGGCCCCCTGATCATCGAGTCGTTCATCACGCCGATCACCACTTTCGAGCGATCATGACCGAGTTCAACTTGCACGCCCTCGTGCTGGCGGGAGGCAGTGGCACCCGATTCTGGCCGCTGAGTCGCCGTGATCGGCCCAAACAACTCCTGCGCGTCGGCGGCGACGAGACGTTGCTGCAGGCGACGGTCTCGCGCATCGCGCCTCTGGCTCCAGCCGACCGAGTCTGGGTGTGCACGCACCAACGACTTGCTCGCGATGTCGTCAGACAGGTTCCGACATTGACGCCGTCACAGGTCCTGGCCGAGCCTGCCGCTCGCAACACTGCGGCGGCCCTCGGTTTCTCGGCCCGGGCGAT
This sequence comes from Thermoanaerobaculia bacterium, assembly GCA_028285365.1. GTDB lineage: Bacteria > Acidobacteriota > Thermoanaerobaculia > Multivoradales > Multivoraceae > JANQPS01. The sequence goes on from JANQPS010000282.1 coordinate 23,335, forward strand.
GCTCCGCTCGGTCGACGAAGACGACGTTGTCGTGTCGTTGCACTCGGATCACTGGATCGAGCGCCCAAGTGTGTTCGTCGAGGCCATCGACATGGCGGCCCGAGCAGTCAGCGAAGAGGACGCGGTCTACACGATCGGTATCGCTCCTCGCTGGGCCGAGACGGGTTATGGCTACCTCGAGGTCGAAGACGAGCTCGACGGCGAGATGCGACCGATGCCTGTCAGGCGATTCGTCGAGAAGCCCGACGCCGAGACGGCCAAAGGTTTTGTGGAGGGCCGTAGGCATCTATGGAACGCAGGCATCTTCGTCTTCAAACCGCGAACCCTCCTCGGGCACCTCGAAGCTTTCGAACCCGAGCTCTACGCTGGGCTCGAACAGCTGCGCATCGACGGTGAGTCCCGGCTCGACGAAGCAGGGGCCGCGATCTATGAGCAGCTCCCCAAGATCTCGATCGACGAAGCCGTCATGGAGCGACTCGAGAACATCGGTGTAGTGCCAGTCGAGTGTGGGTGGAACGATGTCGGTTCGTTCGATGCTCTCACCCAGATCCTTGCGGCCGACGATGATGGCAACCACTCCTCGGGTGACGTGCTGGCGCTGGACGCTCGCGACAACCTCCTCTGGTCGGAGACAGGACAGATTGCCGCGATCGGGGTGGAGGGTTTGATCGTCGTGCAAACGGGCGACACGGTACTGGTGCTGCCTCGGGGACGGGCGCAGGACGTCAAGCACATCGTCGAGCGTCTCCAGTCTCAGGGTCGTACCGAGCTGCTGTGAGGTACCTGGTTCTGTGATTGGTGGTGGACCGCGCGGTCCCGGACTCGGTGCATTCACCTCTCGAGCCTGGTCGCTCGAGCGGGGCACGCAACAACTCACGAGCCGGATTGCGGACGCTGGATGCGAGCTCGTTTCGAGGTCGTCTGAGTGGGAAGTCGAGTTGGGTTTCGGCAAGGGACGCTACCTACTCGAGCGCGCCGAGGCGGAGCCCGACGTCGGTTTTCTGGGGGTCGAGATGGTCAGCCAGTACTTCAGACTGGCGGCTCGTCGCGCCGAGCGCAGGCGTCTGGCCAATCTCGTGCTGCTTCACGGCGAAGCGTCGTACCTGTTGGCGACCATGCTGCCGCTCGGCTTCGCCAGGGCTCTCCACGTCTACTTCCCGGATCCTTGGCGCAAGAGTCGACACCACAAGCGCCGTCTGATGGACGTGGACTCCATCGATCTCCTTCTTGGCTGCTTGCGGCCAGGCGGACACCTCTACTTTGCCTCGGACCACGAGGCCTACGCCGAAGCCGTCGCCTTGCTCGTCTCCTCGCATCCCCGGCTCAGGGTGCAACAGGTCGAGGGTGGGTGGCCCGAAGGACCGAGGACCAACTACGAGGCGAAGTTCGTCGAGGAGGGGCGTCCCATCACCCGGCTCGTGTGCGAGCTACCGTCGCTTGCCGCTGCCAGCTGCGACGAGTTCCTGCACCCGGTGGCGAGATCGAATCTGTCATGCGCCTGGTCCCAACCGGACGATGACCGACAGGAGGGGTGACGGTTTCGGGCGTCCACGGCCCGGGCTGTCGATGTGACAAGTGCAACTGCCGGTCACGCCGACCGTCGAGCTTGGAGCGCCGCCGCGATCTCTTCGCGGAGCGGCCTCGGGCAGTACACCCGGTAGCGATCGATCCGCGTCAGATACCGAATGAAGTGACTGGCAGTTTCCATGGGCTGAAGGTCCTCGTGTGAGCGCACGAGAACGCGACTCCTGCCGAGACGATGCGGATCTTTGGCCGAGTTGGAAACGAGAAGGCGAGATCCGTACTCTCGGCGCAGCGGCTCGAGTTGCTCCTCGAAATCGCGCTTCTCGTCAGCGGTCAAGTGCTCCTTGGTTTCCCAGGCGAGGACGTAGCGTTCGCGCTCGAGAAGCGCGCGGGCGTGCAGACTGTCCGAGCGTCTCAGTTCATGAAGCACCGTGATGTCGTCGTCTTCGAGGAACTTCTCGGGATCGGACGACCAGCGCCTGCCGGTCTCACGCAGCCACTCGTTGAGGTGGAGCTCCAGGACTTTTCCGGTGACGTTGAAGTAGACCTGGGTGAACATGTAGTAGCGAGCGAGCACCAGTCCCTCGAGCGCGTGAACTCCGCCCGAGTCGATGCCGATGCCCCAGCGGTTGGTCTCCGGATCGAGGATAGGGGTGACGGTCTCGAGGAGGCGCTCGAGATCGAACTGTCCGTACTGAACGCCGCAGAACAGGCTGTCGCGCAAGAGGTAGTCCATCTTGTCGACATCCAGCTCTCCGGAGATCACCTGGGAAAGCAGTCGCTCGGGTCCCGACGACTCACCGGACAAGAGTTGGAGCACCAGGTCGATGGAGACGTCGTGGCGTGCAAAGAGCTCTCGGAGCTCTGGACGGCCGAGGATTCTGCGCGACATGGTCTCGTGATCGATCGGCGTGTCGAACAGGTCTTCGGCGGTGTGGCTGAAAGGCGCGTGACCAACGTCGTGGAGCAGGGCCGCGGCTCGCAAGGCGCGTCGCCCGGGCGCATTGGCGTGCGAGTCGAGTGGTGAGCTGGGCACTGCCGCGAGTGCGTCGTACATTCGACCGGCGAGGTGCATGGCGCCGAGCACGTGACTGAAACGGCTGTGCTCGGCCCCGGGAAACACCAGGTTGGCGAGCCCGAGCTGCCGCACCTGTCGAAGCCGTTGGAGCGGTCTGGTGGAGATCAGTGCGGTCTCGAACTCGTCGGCTTTGACGAAGCCGTGGACCGGGTCGCGGAGAGTGAGCATGGACATTGCGAGTCGATCGTTGCCGCGTCTCGGGCGTCGATCAAGTCGAAGGTGGCGGTCGCCTCAGTTGAGCTCGGGGCTGTCGGCCAGATGGCGAAAAGGCCGCAGCAGCGTGAGGACTCGCTCACGACTGCGAAGAATCGACAGTGTGCTGCGAGCGCGCTCCTCCAGCGACTGGCTGAGCAACTCGAGCTTGCGAGTAGCTGGCAAGTCGAGCTCGGCTGCGAGGGTGTTGACCAGCCGCTCCGGATGTCCCTGCGAGACGTCGGCGATCTGCTCGGTGGTCAGGGGGAAGCGCTCTCCGATCTCTTCCGCGAGCCGGACCGCAAGCTCGCTCAGATCGCTGTGGGTCTCGAGCAGGTGACCATCGAGCCGATCCGGTGGCACGTCCAGGTTCTCTACGATCGCCTGGTGATAGGGGCGATCCAAGTTCAGTTCCTTGACCTCGAAACGGAAGTCGCCCTCGATCACGATGTTCGACCGTCCGTCTTCGAGCGGGTCGACCGAACTGAGCCGGCCCGCGGTGCCGGTGCGATAGAACTCGCCGCGGCTGCCGGGCTTGACCAGGACCATGCCGATCCAGCGTTCCCGTTCTCGAAAGTCGCCGAGGTCGGTGATCATCTGCCGGTAGCGTGGCTCGAAGATGTGGAGCTTGAGGTCGGTGCGCGGAAAGTGCACCACACCAGGAAGGGGGAAGAGCGGCAGCTCGACTCGGGGCTCCATGCGGCGGAGCTTAGCCCAGAGGCGCGCGCTGCTCCCAAGGATCAGGCGATCGTCGGTCGCGTCAAAGGACGAGCCACTGGCTGTTCGGATGAGAAGGTTCGGCGTGGGCGGGCGCACCGGACCAGTCGAGCCCCAACTTCTCGGGTGCGCGACGACGGAGTTTCTGA
>JANQPS010000286.1 GCA_028285365.1 Thermoanaerobaculia bacterium
AACCGGCAGCTGGTAGGCGGCTCTCGACCTCGAGAGACGCCAGGTGCGCTCGCACCTCTCGCTAGCGAACCGCCCTCACCCGAATCGGACCTCGCGTCGTTCTCGGATCCACGACCACCCTTTTCTGGGTCACTTCCACTGCGCCTCTTGCGGCCAGCCGCCTCACTGCACACCGCGTGCGTTCCATGAGGCGGCGCCAGCCCTCGGGGGATACCGAGCGGGCGGCTTCGGACGGGCAGATGGACCCGGCAGGCCGGGACCGCGCCATGTCGACGACGGCCCTCTCGAGCGCGTCATCGAGGACCGGGCGCAGGGAGCGACGACACCGCCGGGAGCAGAAGCGCACCTGGTCCCAACAGCGTCGCCAGCGCTTCTGCCACGAGAACGAGCGACCGCAGTAGACGCAGTCTTTCGTCAGGCCCTCCGACCGGCGCTCACCCACTTGACACCGTCCCCCTCAACATCCACAAGGCGAGGCAGCCGCGAGCGCTCCAGGCCAGGGTACGAATCCAGTTCGTCGCTACCAGACGCTCCACTACGACAGGGTCCTGGCCGTCGAGGAGCTGACGATGTAGTGGCACCTGGAGCAAGAAGGTCGAAAGCCAGACGACAGCCAGGAGGCCGAGTCCAAGGATCGGCAACCAGCGCTCTCCTGAGTCGGCACGAGCCACCAGGATCACGGCTAGACCCAGCTCGAGAAGCATCGGCGCAATGACCACGTAGCCGGTGAGCCGCTGGTGCTCGACCGCGTAGGTAACGGACTGCTCATCACCCACGGCCGCAAACAAGGGGTAGTGCACGACCTGGACGAACCAGATGAGGCCGACGAGCAGCCAGGTCACCGCCGCGTGTAGGGCGAGTAGATTGGAGTCGGTCATGAGCATCTCTGGGTTCGCCTGAGGTCGCGTGTCTGCTATCTCTCGGCCTGAACGAGGTTCGGATATCTGCGACGAGCACCACCTCGTCTTTCGCGCAATCGAGCCTTGCCGATGTGAGTCGCCCTGCTGGTCGCCAGGCTGATTCACGCACGATCGGTAGAGTCGAACCTCCTAGAGCCCCAGAGAGTAGGAGCCGAGAACAGGAGGAGACCGCCGAAATCTGCCGGCAGTTTCCCGAGCCGAGCTCCCCGCAGCCGTCGCCCCTTGATCCTCGACCCGCAAGAAGCCGTTCCTCGTTGACCGCACAGCTTCCCTACCTGATTGCATTTCTGGTCGCCGCCATCTCGATGACGGCGCTCGGCACATTCGTATGGAGTCGGCGCCACGTTCGTGGCGGCTGGTTGGTCTTCGCCTTTTGTGCTCTCGCCGCCTACTGGTGCGTCATCAGCATCCTGCTCAATCTGGGGCTCGACCTCGAGACCAACATCCTGCTCACCAATCTCGAATACCTGGCGGTTGCCCTGGCGTCTCCTCTGGTCCTGGTCATCGTGTGCTCGATGTTCGGGTACGAGCACTGGCTCACCAAGCCTCGCCTGGTCCTTGTCTTCAGCCTGCCGCTGTTGACCATCGTGGCCGTGTGGACCAACCGCTACCACTACCTGTACTACACGAGCTATTCGCTCGAGCTGGAGCCGTTTCGAAGACTGATCGCCGAGCACGGGCCTCTTTGGCGAGTGCACATCACGTATCAGTACGTCTACCTGCTGTTCTTCGTCGCGTTGTTGGCTCCGCGCCTGGCCAGCTCACAGCGCCGCTGGCGTGGACAGGCCTGGGCGCTGCTCTTGGCAATGGCCTCTCTCGTCCTGGGTAACCTGATCTACCTGTTCCGACTGGGACCTGTAGAGAGACTGGACACGACGTCGATCAGCATGTCCATCGTGGCCGCTGCTTATGCATGGGGTATTCATCGACATCGACTTCTCGATATTGCTCCCGTCGCTCGAGCCAGGGTCTTCAAGGGTCTCGGGGACCCGATCTTCGTCCTCGACGACAAGAGCCGCATCGTCGACCTCAATCCCGCTGCCGAGACCATCCTCGGCGACCCCGCACCCAACTTCTTGGGTAGAGAGCTCGGCGAGATCCTGCCCGATGGCAACCCACTGCTCGACGCCATCGACAGTGAGTCGAGCGAGGTGCAGATACGGCGTGACGACCAGCAGCAGGTTTACGACCTGGTCGTGACGCCCTTGGGAGATGGCGAAAGCTCTCCCGACGGGCGCCTGATCGTCCTGCACGACATCTCGGCTCGCAAGCGACTCGAGAACGAGCTCGCAACTCTCGCCTCGACTGACTCTTTGACAGGGATATCCAACCGACGACGGTTGCTGGAGGCGGCGGCCAGGGAGCTCGCCGCCGCGCGCCGGTACGGGCGAGAGCTCAGTGTCCTCATGCTGGATCTCGATCATTTCAAGCAGATCAACGATTCACTCGGACACGACGTCGGCGACCGAGTCCTCCAGAAGGCGACCGCCGCCTGGCAGAACCAGCTGCGCAACGTCGACGAACTGGGTCGCATGGGCGGCGAAGAGTTCTGCGTGGTCCTGCCCGACACCGGAGCGCAAGGCGCCAGGGAAGTCGCCGAGAGACTGCGCGCAGCACTCTCGAGCATCGAGATGAGCGACACGCCGGACTTTCGTGGCGTCACGACGAGCATCGGCGTCGCGTCTCTCTCTGAGCCGGATGCCACCATCGAGGCCCTCCTCAAGCGAGCGGACGAGGCCCTCTACGAAGCCAAGTCACGCGGGCGCGACCAGGTGCTGTCTGCAGTCACCGACGACCGCGCTGCCGGCAGCCATCGCGACCGAGCCGAGAGAGCACCAGGAATGCGCTCGAAGAGCACGACGTAGACACGCAGTAGACACGCAATCGACACGCAATCGACACGAACTGAGGGCCGATTTGAGGACGATCCGGAACACCTTCTCGAAACGCATGCGCGCAGTGGCCATCGCCGCTGTCCTCGTCGTCACGTCGAAAGTGTCGGTCTCCGCCCAGCCACCTGCTGAGCTCGACAAAGAGTTGCGCTTCGAGGCAGGCGAGGCCGCGTCGCGCCCCGCCGGCTGGGGTGGTGGCCCGGCCGACACCCAGTTCTTCGAGTCCGAAATCGTTCGCACCGGAGACGGCGCAGCCCGCATCTCCCGCGACGCCTCCAGTCCGCAGGCCTTCACCAGCTTCACGAAGAGGCTGCCAATGGACTTCGCGGGGCAGACCATCGAGCTGCGCGGCTACCTGAAGACCGAAGCTGTCGACGGCAACGTCAACCTCTGGCTCCGGCTGGACGGCGTCGTCGGAAGTCTCGGCTTCACCAACCTGGGCGATGCAGCTCCGAGCGGAACCACGGACTGGACGCTCTACAGCGCGAAGCTGCCACACGACCTCGAGGCGCGCGAGCTCTACGTCGGCTTCTTGCTCCAGGGCACGGGGACAGCCTGGGCTGACGACCTCGAGCTCCTCGTCGACGGACGACCCGTCTGGGACGCACCGGCGCTCGAGCGTGAACCCACGGTCCTCGATACCGACACCGAGTTCGACGAGGACTCGCGGGTCGTGGACCAGGAGCTCTCTGCTGTACAGATCGAGAGTGTGGCACTTCTCGCTCGTGTCTGGGGATTCGTCAAGTACCACCATCCCGACGTTGCGGCCGGGAAGCACCATTGGGACTACGAGCTGTTTCGAGTCGCTCCAGAGGTCCTCGAGGCGTCGACTCCGCAGCAGCGCGACGCTGCCATTTCCCGATGGCTCGAGCGGATCGGGGCTCCCCAGACTTGCGCGTCGTGCGCGTCTCCCGCTGAAGACGCGCATCTTCTCCCTGATCACGAGTGGATGGAGAGCTCCGACCTGTCGGCCCCTCTCCGTCAGCGGCTCCGGCAGATCTTGACGAACCGATTTGCAGGAGACACTCACTTCTATCTGACCCTCGTTCCGAACGTCGGCAACCCGGTGTTCACGAACGAACCTGCCTACCCCACCCAGGTCGAACCAGACTTCGGCTACCGATTGCTCGCACTGTTCCGGCTCTGGACCATCATCGAGTACTGGTTTCCGTACCGTGACCTGCTCGACGACGACTGGCACGACGTCCTGGTCGAGTTCCTCCCCAGATTTGCCGAGGCACGAACGACCGAGCTCTACAAGCTCGAGCTCATCCGGCTGATCGCTCGCGTCAAGGACACCCACGCGAACATCTGGAACGCCCTCGACGTGCGTCCGCCGGTCGGAGACTGTGAGCTGCCGATCTCGATCCGTTTCGTCGGAACTCGTGCGGTGGTGGCTTCCGTGCAAAGCACCGACGACCTGTCCCCAGCACAGTCGTTCGAACGCGGCGACGTGATGCTGAGCATGGGCGGCACCAACGTGGACGAGCTGATCTCAGAGTGGGCTCCCTACTATGCAGCCTCGAACGTCCCGACTCGCCTGCGCGACATCGGGCGATCGATGACGCGAGGTGCGTGTGGCCCAGTCCCGGTGACCGTCGAGCGACACAGCGACGCAGGCATCGAGACCCTGGAGCTCGCCGCGACCCGCGTGCCGATCCAGCCGCCGAGCTCAGCACCGACCCACGACCGCCCGGGAGAGGCGTTTCAGCGCCTCTCCGCGGACATCGCCTACCTCAAACTCTCCAGCGTCAAGATTGCAGACGTTCCCGACGACATCGAGTCGGCACGCGGAGCCAAGGGCCTGATCGTCGACATCCGCAACTACCCGTCCGAGTTCGTCGTGTTCGCTCTAGGAGGGCAGCTCATCGAGCGCGCGACGCCGTTCGCACGTTTTACGGTCGGCGACTCGAGCAACCCTGGCGCTTTCGTCTGGACACCGCCGATCGAGATCGCTCCTGCCGAGCCCGGGTTCGATGGCCAGGTCGTGATCCTTGTCGACGAGGTGTCG
>JANQPS010000295.1 GCA_028285365.1 Thermoanaerobaculia bacterium
CGGAGCTCCCAGAACTGCCTGACGATCTCGACGCTGGCCTCGCGCTCTTCCACGAGGCTGCGCCGCAGGTAGACCCACATCGCGTCGGCCACGCCCGGAGCGAGCCCCAGCTCTTGAAGCCCCTGATACTCGTAGTCGCGAAGGAGCTCGAGCGGGTCCTGGTCGCGCACGCCACGATGCCCCTTCTCGAATACGTCGAGCAGCCAACGATCGATCGCCTGACGCAGCCCTTCTTTGGAGCCGAAGTGCTTGTTGACGAGCCCGAGTGACACACCGGCCCGTTCGGTGATGTCTCTCACGGAGGCACCGTCGTAGCCGTGCTCTGCAAACAGCTCGAGCGCCGCCTCGAGAAGGCGGCGTCGTCCGGTTCCGACTGACTCGTGAGCCTCACGGGCAGGCTCCTGCAAAAACGTTGCTGTGGGCACTGACATAGAACAACTCACTGGAACGACTCGCCTCCATCGGCGAGTCGCCATCCTGGCAGTCTACCGATTCACATCACTCACAAGAGCTTTCGGCGTGCCTGACCCGCCTCTCAGCCGGCATCTCAGCCAGCAGGGTCGAGCTCGCGCTTCGAGAAGTAGCGACCCTGGCTCGCGACTCCAACGATGGTTTGTGCATGTCGGATGTCCTCTGCGGGATTCTCCTCGAGCACCAGAAAGTCGGCCGACCGACCAGCCTCGAGGGTTCCGAGGTCATCGCGACCGAGGACCCGCGCTCCGCCTCGGGTCGCCGCGACGATCAGATCGGATGCCGGGATCCCAGCCTCCTGCAGGGCGATCAACTCGTAGTGCATCGCTGGACCGTGGAGCTGCCCGACGTGGGCCGCATCCGACCCGACGGCCATCTCGATGCCCGCCTCGTGAAGAACCTTGGCGTTGTGCGCGAGGTTACCCTGCTGGACACGCAGCGCTGCTGCCATCATCTTCGCCACGCCGGGGAGAGACTCCGCGCTGACACTCCACGTCTCGATGATCTCGGGGTCGCCACATCGCTCTTCGATCGGTAGCAGCTCACGAACTCCGTCAAAGACCTCGACCATGGGCTGAAAGACCGTGATGGTTCCCGTCACCGGAATTCCACTGTCTCGGATCGCCCCGATCAAATCGCCGTCGCTGGCAGGATCGAGCCTGCGGTCGAAAGGGATATGAGCAAATCCGTCGGTCGTGATTCCCTCGGCCAGGAAAGTCTCGAAGTGCACTGCGGCCATCAAGTGGGTCACCGTTCGCAGGCCTTGCCGCCTCGACTCGTCGACCGCGGCTCTCAAGACGGGCGCGTAGTCTTCGATGCTGGGACCCGTCGGTGCTCCGAGTCCAGCTCCGAGATAACCGAGCTTCACGAGATCAGCGCCGTCCGCCTTGAAAGCCCGAACCTGTTCGCGCGCTTCTTGCGGCGTGCTCGCCTGGAAAGTGCACATCTCGCCACCAAAATCAGGAAACAGCGCCTCCGGATCACCCTCGGCGAGCGGGCCACCGGCCACGATCACTCTGGGCGCAGCATCGAGCTCGAGGCTCAGCTGGCGCGCCCCGTACTCGAGACTCTTGGGGCCGCCGAGCGAAACCGTCGTGGTGACACCCGCGCACAACGTGCCGGCGAGCGTACGCGGCAGCCGCTCGCGAAACCAACGTTCTTCGTCCTCCTTGGAGATCTCGAGACCCTCGATCTCCATGCCGTAGTAGCGCAGGTCCTGGAGGCGCCCGGACTCCATGAAGTGCACGTGGGTGTCGACGAGACCGGGCATGACGAACCGACCCGTCAGGTCGACGACGGTGGCATCCGGCGGAACCGCCACGCTTCTCCCTGGTCTGCGTGCCGCCAACGTGCCGTCGACCTCGATCGTCGAGCCCACCGCGACGATCGTCGTGCCCTCGACGAGGATCAGGGAGTCCGCGACGGGCTCACCACCATGGCCGTCGAAGAGGGTTGCCCCTCGATAAGCAATCATCTGGGCCATGCCGGCCGACGCTGTCAGCAGCAATGACGTCAACAGTGACGCCACAAAAGAAGTAGTCAGGAGCCTCTGGTCCTGACGTTCCAGTCTGCTCATCCGAGTTTTTCCTCGCTCTGCTCGAACCTCTTGCTCGGTGGGGTCAGCCTACAGTGGGAGCGAGCCCGTCTCGCTCTTGACGCCTCTCGAGAGCCTTTACGATCACCGCGTGACGCCGACGATCGATCGGGAACCGCCAGATCCAGAGCGCAGCAACGACCAGAAACAAGGCCGGCAACAGCGAGAAGCCGAGCAGCAGCCCGAACCGGCCTGAGGCAGACTGCGTCGCAGCCGTCGCGTCGAAACCGAAGAAGCCTGCGATGGCCAGCCCGAGCGCCGAACCGATCCCGGAGTTGACCTTCTGCACCATCGTGTAGAAGGCAAAGTAGCTGCCGGCATGGTCGGTTCCGAAGCGCAAACGCCCGTAGTCGACGACGTCAGCCAGTACCGCGGGCCCGGCCACGGCCTCGACGACGATCATCGAGTTGACGACGATGAGAGTGACGGTGAGAAGCGCAGCAGCGCTCGGCCCGGGCGCGATCCAGTAGTAGCCCAACGAAGCCACTCCGGCGCCGAGATTGCCTGCGGCCCAGGCTTGCTGCTTACCGAACCGTCGACACAAAGCCCCCCAGATCGGGGTGGCGACCAGGCTGATCGGGATGGTGACCACCATCAGGCCCGCCAGCTGCTCACCCAACTGGAGGTAGCCGTCGATGTAGAAGAACGACAGTCCCCAGCCGATGCCGCCGCCGAGTCCGCCGATGGCGAACATCCCCGTGAAACTGAGCAGGGAGCGGTTGGCGACCACGGCGCGAGCCGCTGCCGCCACTCCGGGTGAGGATGCCCGCTCACCTGACTCTCGAGCACGCCCGTTGGGAACGACGGCGCTGGCCAGGAGTGCCGTGCCCAGAAGCGCGACCGCCGCAAGACCCGCCGCCCAGCGCAGGCTGTCGGGTGTGAACTCGGTCGACCCCGAGATCGGAGACAGTGCAATCGGCAGTCCGAAGAACGCGATGAGACCGAGGATCCGACCCATCGATCGCCAGGTCGTGACCCGCGCTCGCTCCTCGTAGTCGTCGGTCAGTTCGGCCAGCCAAGCACTGTACGGAACCTCGGAAACGGTCCAACCGACGTCGGCGAGCAGGTACCAGAACAGAAACGTCCACATGGTCACCGCGCCGGCCGGAACGTAGAGAAACCAGCAAGCGACCACCGCAATCAGGGAACCGACGATCAGCCAGGGCTTGCGGGTTCCGTGGCGAGCTCGATACCGATCCGAGAGATAGCCGACCACCGGGTCGTTGACGGCGTCGAAGATCCGAGAGATCAGGATGACCAGCGCGATCTCCTGGAGCTCGAGGCCAAAAAACTTGCCGTAGATTCCCTGGAGAACCGAAACCGCCGGGCCGTGAATGAACGACTGCGCGAACGACGGTGCCGCATAGGCACCGAGCACCCCGGAAGCCAGGGGTTGGTGTGAGCTGGCCACGCGACTCACTCGGCTCATGCGCCGAAGCCACCTTTTGGACGGCCCTCTCGCCCGCCTTCTCGCCGGCCTTCTTGACAGAGTCGACTACCGCAATCTGCAGTCGCAAGCTCCGCCGAGCCGGGACGAACCGTCACGTCACCTCCGCATTTCATGATTGGCTGCCCAGCGCGCCCGCCGGGCCGCTGAAGACATCGTCGAGAAAGGCGCGTACTGGCGGAACGACCGTTGCCGGATCGACGCACACCGAGTGCTCACGACCGGGGAACTCGTGGACTCGCCAACCGAGTTCTTCGAGCTCGCTGCGTCTCGAGCGCAGGGTACTCGCAATGAGGATGTTCTCACCGCCGGGATCGACGTCCCCGAGCTCGCCGAAAAACACCATGCGGGGACACTCGAAAGCGCGAACCGCTTCGGCTTCCGGCCATTCGAGAACACTTTCGTAGAACGTCACCCACTGCCGGTACTGGGCCGCCTCGCGCAGCACCACTCGCGACGACGGGGACGGATCGTCGAGTTGTCGTCGTGCCGCTTCGAGAATGTCCCGATACTGACCGCCGAGAGGCGGCCAGCCGCCGATGACGAGTGCCGCGAGTCGCGTGGTGCGCGACGCCAGCTGCAGCCCCGCAGCTCCGCCCCAGGAGTAGCCCCAATAGACGAAACGCTCCACTCCCAGGGCGTCGGCTACCGCCAGGTAGTCGGAGCAGACCCGCTCGGCGGTCATCTCGTCAGGAGGAGGCGAAGAGCTGCGACCGATGTTCGGATAGTCGACGAGGATCACTCGATAGGCGTCGGTCAGCTGGTCGAGGTAGCCATCCAAGACGGCCTGGCTCTCGGCGCCGAAGATGTCGGTGTGAGACGCCATGAGCGGAAGCCCCACCAGGACGGGGATTCCGTCTGCCGGCCCGACAGCCCGGTAGAACACGGTGTCCTGCGACGTCGATCCCGATGCGCCGACAGAGACTTCACCAGAGACGTCTCGGCCTCGAGCACTCATGATCGCATCCTCATGACGAGACCTCACCGGCGCCCGGTGAGCACTGCTCGAGGGTGTCAGCGACGATCTCGAGCACGAACTCCGGGGCCTCATAGAGGAAGTTGTGCCCAGTCCCCGCCGGGGCTACCACTCGGTCCGAGCGATCCGAGATCGTCAGGTAGCGCTCCCGGCTACGCATGTAGAAGCGATGGAGTCGGGCCGCATCCAGCTGCCCGCGGGTTGGTGACTCGCCGTCGATCATGTCCGCAACCTCCTCGAAATCATGCATGTCTCCCGGGGCAACGAGCCGCACGAGCGTGCCGTCGAGGTCACCCTCGTAGGGCAACGCCGTCCAGCTGATCGCAGCCATGCCCGCAGGTGTCAGTTCGTCGAAGATCGCTACTGAAGCGCACGCCGCCGCAGGCCCGCTCTCAATGGCGCGGGCAACGCTCCAAGCGTCGCCCAACTGGTCTCGAATCACCTGCTCGATGCGCTGGTACTCGGCATTGGGCTGCGGCCGACTGAGTCG
>JANQPS010000296.1 GCA_028285365.1 Thermoanaerobaculia bacterium
CCCGAGGCCTATCGGCCCGCTGCGCGCCAAAGAGCTCATGCTCACGGGTCGCGTGGTCTCAGGGCGGGAGGCCGTCGAGCTCGGGCTCGCCAACCGCTGCGTTCCAGACAGTGAGCTCGACCCTGCGACTTCGGAGCTGGCGCAGGAGATCGCAGGAAACTCGTGGCACACGCTTCGCGCCGACAAGATGTTGATCGACGGCGGGTCGGGTTTGCCGCTAGCTGACGCGCTGAGGTTCGAGCGCGAGAACAGCCCCGGTCGAGGACCGGACATGGAGGAGCGGCTCAAGTCGTTCCGCTAGGTAGAGCGCTCCCCCACAAGAGGGCGAAGACGGGGCAAGGTAGGCAATCTGCGCAGAGGCCAGGGCCAGGAGCCCCAATCGCTGGCGCCCCGGGTCACAGGACACCAGCGATCGCGCGATCACGCTGAGAGGCTGGCCATGACGGGAGGCTATGCGCCGTCGTCGGTATTTGGAGCACTATGCGCTGAGGAGTCGTCGTCGCCGGCCCAGGGCAACTCACTCTCGTAGTCGATGGCCATCGGAGGAGCCTCGCCTCCGGGGCCCTGCAGGTAGTGCTCGAACCAACGCAGCGTCCGCAGCAGGTAGTCGAAGCGAGCGGCTGACTTCCGGTTGCCATGCCCCTCCCCCGGGTAGAGCACCAGGCGAACCGGAGCCTGGTCGAGCACCTTGAGATGCCGGTACAGCTCGAGCGACTGGCTCGGATGGACTCGAGTGTCGTTCTTGCCGTGGAGGATCAGTGTCGGTGTCCGGTTGCGCTCGACGTAGCGTATCGGGCTGCGCTCCAGGAAGTACTCGTAGTCGTCCCACAGCCACTTGAGGTGATGGACCTCGAACATCTCGTGTGGAATGTCGGTCGTGCCGACCTTGGAAATGTTGTTGCTGATACCGACAAAGGGAATTGCGGCCGCGAATCGATCGGAGTAGTACGTGGTGGCCCAGGCTGAGGCGTAGCCTCCGTAAGAGCCGCCGGTGATCCCGACCTTGTCGCGGTCTACGAGCCCGATGTCGATGAGGTGGTCCACGCCGTCGACGAGATCTGAGAACTCCTTGCCGGCGGCATCGGCATGCCCTTCTTTGGAGAACTCGACGCCGCGGCCGGTGCTGCCGCGATAGTTCGGGTAGAACACCGCAAACCCGCGCGCGGCGGCGAGCTGTCCCAGCTGGCTGTAGCCGGTCAGCCAGCCGTTTCGATAGTGCGCCTCGGGTCCACCGTGGACGACCATGATGAGCGGATAGCGTTGGCCTTCCTCATATTCGAGGGGGTACATCAAGATGCCCTCGAGCCGCATGCCGTCTGTAGCGTTCCAGGTCACGACCTCTTGTCTGGCCAGCGTGATGTCGTCGAGCCAAGGATTGCTGTCTGTGAGACGTTTCAGAGAGCCGGTGCTCATGTCGAGCTCGTGGAGCTCAGGCGGATGCTGGTCACGGCGTGCAACGAGCGTCGCTCGATCGCCGACCAGATCGATTCCGTCAAAAATGGCCTCGCCAGGTCCGGTGATCTCTCGATTGTTGCCGTCGATCGAGACTTCTCCGACGATCGTCTCGGCCCCGACATCGGCGACGTAGACGAGCGTGTCGTTGCTTCGCCACGCAAAGTCAGCGACATGACCTTCGAGGTCGGGCAGGAGGTCGCGAAGACCCTGGTCGGTGTCCAGGCTGAGACGGCCTTCGGCTGGGTCGCTGCGATCAACCGCAGCGATCATTGCGAAGCGGGTTCCGTCGGGATTCGAACGCACCTTGCCGAGCTTGCCTGGCACGGTGATCTCATCTCGAATCGACCCGTCGAGCCCTACGACGAGGATCTCCAGTGCCACGTAGGTGTCGTCGACGAGTGGGGTCGGGGTCCTGGTGATCACCACGCTGTCCGAGCCGACGAAGCTCACCGACCGGATCGAGCCCTCCAGGTCCAGCGGCGTGTGATCCGAGTCGTTCTGGTCGTCGAGAGAGACGACGAAGAGGCGCGTGCGTTTGCGATCTTCTTCGTAGATCTCCTGGTTGAAGCCTTTGTCGACAAGCTTCTCGACGTCGTCGTCCTCGCTTTCGCGAGCGAGGAAAGCGACCGTCTTGCCATCGGGTCCTATGATGTAGGTGCTGATGGCGGTCTCGTGCTCGAGGAGCTTGCGGGCCTCGCCACCGTCGGTCGAGATCGCGTAGAGCGAGGTGTGCTCGTCGTCCCCGCGTTTGGCGAGGAAGGTGATCGTCTTCGCGTCGAGCCACTTGACCGAGCCGACGTTGGTTTCGCCGGCGATGTAGGGGCGGCCTTCCCGCTCTCCCTCGGTGAGGACGTGCAGCTCGGTCCAGGAGGAACCGCTGTCGTCAGCCAGCGGCTTGCGCGGCACGGCCACGACATAGGCCACGTGAGCGCCGTCGGGTGAGATGCGAGCACTCGAGACCGACTTGAAGGTGGCTACCTGCCAGGGCTGGATGGTCTCCGCGGCGAGAAGAGGTGCTCCCGAACCGCTCAGGGCGAGGAGTAGCGCTGCCGCTACCGCGATCCATCGATCGTTGGTGCGAACGCGGGTTATCGCAGCTCGCAGACTGGGGGTGTTGGCCAACATGTAACGCTCCGTAGTCGTAATCGGTCCGTACCGAATTGGTAGCGAATCAGTGTCGAATCAAGTGCCGAATCAAGTGTCGAGTCAGCGGAGGATCTTGTGCGACTGTAACGGATGAGGGGCAGAGGCTGACCGACGTGACGAGGTGATCTCGATGTCGCTCCGCAGGAGAAGCGAAGCGTCGGCGTCTCCGGGATGTGTCGCGTGCGGACGGCTGTCACGAGACTCGGCCGCTCGCCTCTCATCTCACAACAGGCGGCGGGTCTCCTGGCTTCCAGATCAGAAGCTCTCGCTGCCATGATCTTGCCGCTCGTTCGTCAGGCGGTCGACAGGGTTAGGTCGCTTGATGCCCTCGAGATCAGCCAGTGGGTTGGGAAACGGGGCATCTCCAGGCTCTCGTCGAGAGGGTAGCTGATGCTGGTTGATAGCTCAGCGGGCGCCAGATTCGAGCTCCGCCACGGTCTCTTCGATGGTTGCCGAGAGGCGCACGCCGATGTGGGTAATGGTGTCCGCTGCCAGCGCGGTGGCGATATGGCCACACGTTTCGAGTGGCAAGCTTCGCACCAGGCCATAGAGGAACCCGGCCGCAAAACAGTCGCCTGCGCCTGTGGTGTCGACGACCTCGACTCGTCGGGCGGGTATGTGGATCAGTTGGTCATCGGAAGCGATCACCGCGCCGTTGCTGCCGTCGGTCACGACAGCGATGGCAATGGTCTCACCGAGCTTGCGTGCGGTGTCCTCGACCGCCTGGAGACCGGTCATCATGCGAGCCTCTTGCGCGTTGGCAAACGCGACGTCGAACCCGCGGGCGAACTCTTCGAGCAGCACGTCGCTCGACCGCTCTACGGCAAACGGGTCGGCGAGATCGATCGCGAGTTTGCAGTTCGCACCTCGTGCCGTCTCGAGAGCTGACTCGATAGCCGCGATCTGGTTCGGGGTGTCCCAGATGTACGCGGTGGTGAAGAACATGCGACTCTCGGCGATCTCCTCGTGTGGTACGTGCTCCGGGCCGTAGTCGCGGCAGACCCCGAGGTGGGTGTTCATGGTTCGCTCTCCGTCTGGAGAGACCAGAATGACCGACGTGCCGGTAGCGCCCTGATCGAGGGTGGCGCAGCGACTCTCCACGCCGTTGCTCGCGAGACCCTCGATGAAGCTGTCTCCGGCGCTGTCGTCGGCCACCGCCGAGGAGTAACACGCGGAAGCACCCAGGCGAGACATGGTGCGCAGCACGTTGGCGCAGGATCCACCAGCTTGTACTTCCGGCCGTAGGTTGCCCACTCCTTCGAGAATGGCTTGTTGCTCGTCCTTGTCGACGAGTTTCATGATGCCCTTGACCAGGCCCAGCTCAGTGAGCCGGTGATCGTCTTGGAGCCTGACGAGGAGGTCGAGGAGCGCGTTCTCGATGCCGGTGACGTCCCAACGACGCTCACTGTGCTCGGAAGGAAAGAAGGTCATGGAATCTCGCGATGCCAGGACGCACGCACCCATGGCGGCGGGGCTTGCGTCGCATTTGTGCTCTGGACGTAATCGTGCGGTAGACGAAGGAGCGGACTCTAGCAGTCGTCGAGATCGGTGCGATGCGATCGGCAGAAGGTGCTTCGTTCGGGACCCGGGTTACAGAGTCCGAGGAACACTGACGGCTCGCCGAGGTGAAGTCTCCTCGTACGAATCTGACCTTTGCGCCACTCGGTCGAGTCGGCTCAGGAGTGGGTCTCCTTGATCGCCTCCCGGTCGACTTCGTCTGACTCCGTGAGCGGCATGCGGTCGACGGCAACGACGTACTTGGGCCTTTTGAAACGAGCGATTTGATTGCCGACTCTCTCGCGGACTTCTTCGAGGGACAGCGAGAAGCCGGGCTCGACTTCGATCACGGCCTTGATGGCCTCGCCCCACTTCGGATCGCTCACGCCGAACACACAAGCCCGACGGATCCCTGCGATGTTGACGAGTGCGCCTTCGACCTCGGCGGGGTAGACGTTTTCGCCGCCCGGCTTGATCAGCTCCTTTTCGGCCTTGCGCTTGACGTAGAAGAGGTTGCCGTCAGCGTCGAAGCGGCCGATGTCACCCGTGTGATGCCAGCCGCCCCGAAACGTGTACTCGGTGACGTCGGGCTCCCCGTCGTAGCCGAGAAACACTAGAGGCCCGCGGACGCAAATCTCGCCCTCGATGTCGGGCCAGGAGACGTCCTGGTCGTACTCCGTGACGAGCTTGACTGCGCACAACTCGGCTGCGGGACCCGCGCACCCGAGCTGTTCGCGAGCGTTCTGGAGCGTGACGAAACCAGTCGTTTCGGCCTGGCCGAAACCGGTCCAGAAGGTAGCCGCGGTTTGCTCGTGCAGTCGCTGCATCGTCTCCGGGGAGTCCAATCCGGTCACGAGTCGGAGACTCTCCAGCGTCGAGCCAACCTCCTGTGCTTGATCGAGGACCTGGGTCAGTACCGGGGGA
>JANQPS010000301.1 GCA_028285365.1 Thermoanaerobaculia bacterium
ACTGACCGTCAGTCGCCCGGACGCACCTTCGGCGGTCGTCCCGCCGTGCCGGATTCCCAACTCGAGAACACCGTATGCGATGCGCTCCGCAACACCGCGGGCACCGTCCGCCTTCGTCTCGGGCAAGATCAACGCAAACTCCTCACCGCCGTATCGAGCACCGACGTCCGTCGTTCGCTTGACCCCGGACGTCACGACGCGCGCCACGCTCACGAGCGCCTCGTCGCCCTTCTGATGACCATACCGGTCGTTGAAGTTCTTGAAGAAGTCGATGTCGATCAGAACGAGCGACAAGGGACTCCGAGTTCTCGTCAACCTTCGCCACTCTCGCTCCAGCGCCTCATCGAAATACCGACGATTGAACAAACCCGTCATGCCATCTCTGACGGCAAGTTCACTGAGCTCGCGATTGACCCGTTCGAGAGCCGAGCGCTCGTTCTGGAGAGCCTGCTCCGACAAACTGAGATCAAACTCCAGTCGTCGCGAGTTGAGACCAACGGCAGCACACATGCTCCCGATGCTGAACATCGTGAACATCAAGAGGGTCACACCCTGGGCGCTACTCTGCTCCATGAACGACGCGGGCGGCGGCGATACAAGAGCCAGGACGATCCGAACGACGCTAGCGGTCGCCCCTCCACTGATCATCGAGATGACCAGCCAATCGGGACCGCCCAAACGATTGGCTCCACCTCGCCACGTCACCCACCCGATGCGGAAGTTGAACATCAAGAAGACAAACATCACGACCACGATGCGGCCAGCAGCGCTCACCTCCACATAGGACGTCCAGGTCAAGCCAGCCAACAAGACCAGGAGCCAGAACGCCTCGAAGAACCGCGCCTGCGGGTACCCCAAAAAGACTGACATGCCGCGCGCCAACAGCAGCCCCAGCCCGACCACGCCAAAGTTGCCGACGATCAGCGAGAGAAAGTCCGGGGCAACGCCTCGGAGAGCGATCAGAACACTCCCGAGACTGCACGAGACGTAGGCCAACGTCCAATAGTGGAAGCCCGGATACGTCCGCCGAGTCGCCGAGAGGGTGACCATGATGATGGCCAGCATCAGGTTGACGCCCCCCATGCAGATCATGAGGGTCCGGATGTCGAGCGAGCTCGTCATTTGCCTTCGAACTCTCTCGAGCCTGCCGCCGCGCGCCGACCCAGACTCGTCAGGTGTCTCACGCGCAAGAGCTTGTCATCTGTGACCAGGACCGACTAGTCAGGGCCGCCGGCCACTTGTGAACTCGTGCTCCCGATCCGACACATTGAGGTTCGCTTTTCGTGATGACGCTCGTTGTCAGTAACAGAACCGCGTCGACATCGAGGAAGGAGCGGCACACAGCCATGATCCGTAGAGTCATCTCCGCGCTTTCGATCGTCGGAACCGCAATCGGAATTGGTGAGAAGCTGACAGACAACGAGTTGGGTCTCGTTCGACTGACGTGTCGCAAGTGCAACCAGAAGTCGACGCCCAAGGCAACGGCCGCAAGACTCAGGCTCACGTCGCGTTGGGGTTGGATTCACATCCTGCGGCGCATCACGGACGTTCTGTCGCTAGGGGACGATGACGGCGAGCTCGAGATCGCGGGCAAACACTGGAGTCAAATGGACGTTCCCACCTGCCCGATGTGTGGTCACTATCCGATGAAGAGTCGCCGAGGCTGGAAAGACGCGATCGAGGCCCCCGATGTGCCGGCGAGCAACTCCGCCGCGGACTCAACTGAAGTGGTCCGATCTTCGGTACCACCACCCCCGCCCCAGGGCTAAGCCAGGCAAAAGCCTCTAGCTGGTCACTACGACGAGCTCGTTGCCGCTCTTGGCGATTGGCACTTTCGAGGGGCTGGAAACGAGGGCGCCTCCCACTAGTGCCACCAACAGACCTCGTTCGGAAGTCGACCCAATGGCATCAAAAGCCTGGCGAAACCTCTCGATCTTCCAGGTCACATAGGGACGAGCGCCACAGGTGATCCGCAATCCGCGGAGCTCACTCTTGCATTCTCCCACCACTCGCGGCAGGGGCACACCTGTCTGCTGCCCGGCAACCCATCCGACCAGCGCCTCTTCGTGTGCCAGAACGTGAGGGACAGCATCACGTCCTACGAGCGACAACACCTCTCTCAGAGTGCCCGGATACTGCCCTCCAAACCACGTCCCCATGGACTCCGGAACAGGCCGGTTGCAGCGCTCGATCCAAGCACAGACTTCGATCGCTTCGTCCAGTAGACGCTTGCGGGTCACCCGATCCTGATAGAGGTGGGCATAGAGCGGACCCATCAGAGCGCAGTCGGCCAGAGACATTCGGTCGCCCAGGAGGAACGGGCTTTTGGCCAGGTGCCGGTTGAGGGCTTCGAGCACGTCATCTGTATGCGAGTCGATCGCGGGCATCGTCGCCTCGGTGATGCCGAGCATCGGGAGATAGGAGCTCATGCGATCTGCGAGGCTCTCCCCGACCTGAACCGATCCGGAGAAGGCCGCGAAAGCACGACGCATCTCGGCAGCGTTCTCGGAATAGGCCCACCGCGTCCGCATGCTGACGAGGAGAAAGAACTCGTCGGCATAGAGCTCGATCAACCGGCATAGAGCGAGATCTGCCGGCGACGCCGGAAGCAGTCTTGGCTCATCGAACCGTTCTTCGAGGAGATCGATGATCTCAGTGGAGTCCTGATGCATCTCGCCGCCCGGGTCGACGACCACCGGTATGAAATTAGCACCGGTTCTCCGTTGGATCTCTTCCCAGTCGGGCGGGTACTCGACGTAGTGAATCTGCTTGTAGCGAAGCGCAGGCCGCAGCTTGGCCGAGAAGTGAGATCGATCAACACCCATGAAGATCCAAGGCCGATTCACAAAGCCTCCCATCACGTAGCCGAACCCTGTGGAGCCGGTGGCCACAGTTGATCACGGCCGAGCAGCAAAAGTGCAGCGAGCCCGTAAACGATGCCCAGGCCCAACGCTAGACTGAATTCCATGAAAGACAATCGACCTACGAAGAACCACGGCTGGACGCGACGTCAGCTGGGAGTCGCGTGCACCCTGGGCGCTGGTGGCCTGCTCACCAGCAAGCTCGTTCATGCCCAAGATCTCGCCACCTTCGAGCGGCTCGGGCTTCACCAACGCTTCCTCTGGGACAGTCCGATCAACGGCCACACGAGAGCCGAAGCGCAGCAGTTCCTGAATCCGCCGGAAGACGACCAGTACAAGCCCTGCAAGGAGGCCTTTCCGTCGCCCAGCGTGCCCCGAGGCACCGTAGAGGCGATCCCAGACTGGGACGAGAGTCGCCTGTTTCCCAAGACCCGACGGGGCCTGTGGATCTACCGGTCGCACGAGCTCGACGAGGCGAACGAGCCCCCAGACCTCATGATCTTCCAGGACGGCAACTTCTATGTCGACCCCGAAGGCCCGGTGCGCGTTCCCGCCGTCCTCGACTCGATGATCCACGCGGGCGAGCTGCGACCCACGGTGGCCGTGTTCGTCGACCCGGGACAGCGGATCGAGCCTCGTGCAGCGGACGATCCGGATCGCGGCCAGCAACGTTCAGTCGAGTACGACACTCTGAGCAACCTCTACGTGCGCTTCCTACTCGAAGAGATCCTGCCTTTTGTCGAAGCCCGGATCGGCCGCCGGACGACGACAGATCCGTCCAAACGTCTGATCTGTGGCATCTCGAGCGGCGGCATTTGCGCCTTCAATGCTGCGTGGCATCGGCCCGACTCTTTTGGCCGAGTGCTCAGCCATGTAGGCTCGTTCGTCAACATTCGAGGTGGTCACAACTATCCCTACCTCGTCCGCACTACGCCACGTAAACCCATTCGAGTGTTCTTGACGACCGGCAAGAAAGACCTCGACATTCCCATCGGCAGCTGGCCTCTGGGCAACCAGCAAATGGCCGCAGCCCTCGAGTACAGCGGCTACGAGTCACGCTTCGTCTTCAGCGAAGGTGGACACAGCCTGAGGCACGGTGGATCGATCCTTTCCGAATCGTTGCGCTGGCTGGTTCGCTGACCGGAGCTCTGACTTCAGTCGAGCTGTCTGTTCATGATGAGGTAGACGGAGTCGCCGAAACCACATCGTCGATAGGCGGCTCGCGCTCTGCCATTGGACTCGAGCACGTAGAGGCGAAGGTCCAAAGCGCCGGCCTGTTTTGCCTGCTCGGCGACCTCATCCAAGAGGCGATCGACCAGCCCCGAGCCGCGGTACTCGGGAACGACGTAGAGACTCTGAACCCACCAGTAGTCGCCGCCTCTCAGGTTGCTCCATTCGGTCACTACCGAGATCCCACCGATCACTTCGCCGGCTTCGGTCTCGGCCACCCAGTAGGCCACTGGCGCCACCCCGTCGAGGCCACGGCCAACTCCACGCCGAACGCCCTCGGGGTCCGGTTCGTTGCCTTCGGTTTCCTCCGCTTCACGAACGGCAAAGTCGATCAGGGTTTCGAGGTCGGCGGCGGTGGCCTTGCGTATGGAGCTCATCAGAGTCGTCTGCGGAGATCGAGGAAACCGCCGTCAAACCGGCAGTCGACGTCGCTTGCTGGGAGGCTTTCCGTCGGCACTCGCGGCCCTGTCTTTCGAAAGCCCAATCATCCCGCCCAGCTCAAGGTATGGACTCGCCCTTCCCAGTAGACGAACCGCCCTTCCGGCGTCAACCACCACACCTTGCCACGAGCGGGAGCCCTGATTCCACCGAAGTCTTCGAAGTCAGTGAAACACCCCTCCCAGGGCTGAACCTCGTCGCCCCGCGAACGGGTCTCGGTCCGGGCGCCCACGATGTCTCCGTCTTCGTCGAAGAGGTAGTCGACATACGTCCGCTCGTCCCCAACCCAGACGCGTACCAGATCGTCACTCAAGGCACAGAACTCCAACTGGTGGTTGTAGATCAACGCCATCGGGCACCAGACCAACTCGGCTAGATAGCGCTGTAGCTCGCCGCGATCGACCTCTAGGCCGCGAGCATGAGCAACGGGAACGATTCCCCAGATCTTGGCATCCAGCCGCCCCTCGCCCTCAACGAATGCGTCTTCCACGACACCTGTTACGAGCGGCGCCATCTTGAAACGCGCGTGCCACACGAATTCGCTGCGATCGGCCGAGAGCGATTGTTCTGCCGAGAAGGGCATCCACGGGCGATCCGGGCCAAGACGCATCCGTCCACTCTGTTCGACCAGTGTCCCCTTCGGCGACACAGGAGGCTCCGAAACTGAGCGGTGGTAGTAGTCCACGATCTGAGGCGGTCTAGGTTTCGTCATCATCCTGATGCTACTCGGGCTCATGCTCGTCGCCGTTGAGAACCGCACGCCCGTCACGCTCAGCATGTATTGGCTGACACGCCACTTTGAGGACGTGTGCCAGGTGAGATTGCCATGACCTCCACAGCTCACACCTCGGAGCTTGCCGAGGGCCGTCCATCCCGACTTGGACGAGCGGCCAGGGGTCTCTAGCCAACAGCAGTTGATCGATCAGTCGAGCGTCCCGAGAGCACGGTCTGTTGCCAGCAACTCGATCCTCCAGAGACCCTCACGCCAGTACGTCTCTGTGACTCGTCTCGTGCGCCGATCTCGAGGGCTCCTCCGACTCAGCGTTGAGCGATCGCTCCACTACAGGTCACCCGACACCCGCCGCGCCGACGCTCGATCCAGTATGCCGACGATTCGCTTCATGCCGTCTTCCAGACTCACGGCAAACGCCTCTTCGACCGCCGCCGCTTGCTCTGAAGTGGACTCTCCTCTGAGCCCGACTCTCTGGGTCAGTCTCGTGTCGCCCTCGGGGGTGTCCGTCAGCGACCACTGGCACAGAAGGACCGCTCCGTCCAGCTGAGATTCGATCGTGCAGCCGACACTCTCCTGCACCGCCCCCAGGAACCAGGTCACGGGCTCGTGACCGGGCATCCGAGTCTCGCCACGAGAGTCCGAATCGAACTCACCGTGGAGGACAAACGTCGCCGGTGGATCGTCCCAGTTGGCAACATCACTCCAGTAACACCAGACGAACGACCGGTCTGCTTTGGTGACTTCGGAATGTTCGAGGAGCCACAGGACCTTGCCCGTGTCCTCCGCGTTGCCATCACGCCCGGTCTCAGAGCCCGATGTCATGGTTCAGTCTCCCTCCTGAAGATGCTGAAGATGACGGTGACGCTGGAGACGATGAAGACGATAGGGCTGTCAGACCACGAGTCCTTGGTCTCCTCGCGAGTCGTCACTTCGAAACAATAGCTCGCGAGCGTGTCGACTCCCTCCGCCAGCTGCCGCGTTCAAGGTC
The DNA here is from genome assembly GCA_028285365.1 of Thermoanaerobaculia bacterium. GTDB lineage: Bacteria > Acidobacteriota > Thermoanaerobaculia > Multivoradales > Multivoraceae > JANQPS01. Next base: position 6,251 of record JANQPS010000301.1, read on the forward strand.
GAAAACAGCATGATCGAGCCTCCTGGAGCACTCATTCCGACGACGGCTCCACCCAGTGGACCCGGTGCCATGTGCGATTCCCGCAGACCTGGCAGCGCATCAGTCGCCTCGGCTCGCCCGCCTGCTGAGTGGGCGGGCCGAACTCCATTACGAACGCTCAGTACCAACCCTCACCCCGAGCGACGAGAAGAACGAGCCCTTCGCGTCCTGAAACCTCGAGCGGCTTCCCCGCAGAGAGCTCTCGAGTGCCATCCACAACCCGGGCTCGCCATCGCTCACCCTGAATCACTACATAGCCTTCCAGCGGGCCGGAATCCCCAGCAGGTACAAAGTCCTCGTGGGCATGGGCCTGCTGTCCCACGAGTGCGTCAGCTCCGGAAAGAGGTCGATCGAGACCCCACAGTACCCTGAGAAGCCAGCGCGCTAGCCTCTCGAAGAGAGGGCCCATGGTGAGCGCCAGCACCTCGGCCAACACATGCAACCCATAGAGCGCCAACCCGACGAGGAGCAGGCTGAAAAGGAATTCACTCATTCCTGGTCCTCATTCTCGTTCTGAGCGCCATCTCGGGTCCTGCCCGTTTCGGGTGACTCTGAGTCTGACTCTGCTCCGAGCCTCTGATGCAAGCCGTGAACGAGTCAGACACTCTGGGAGACCACACTACCTGACCAGGCAGGCTCGGGCACCTCGCAAGGTAACGGTCTTGCGTGCTCTTTCGCCGTAGCCAAACGAAGAGATGACTCGACATCGGCTTGGCTCGACCGCCACTCCCTCAGCCCTTCGGTCAAGGCGAAACCGACTCGAAGAACTTGACGGCAGCTGAAGCCGTCGCCTTTGGATCGGTCACCGTGGGCCAGTGGCTAGGCACTTCGTACCGACGGTTGGAAAGCGAATGATCCACGAGGAACTCCTGCGTGGCCTGCGACGTCGTTGCCGTCGACCAGTAGTACAGAGATGGAACACGAAGAGATCTGTATGCGTGACCCACTGCATCCCCCGCGCTGACCCTGCGTGCGTCCTTGCCGAGGACCCACATGGCTGCGCCGTCAGCCGCGACCGCACCGGCGAAGTAGCGCCGCAGCTCGACGTTGTCCTGCCCAAGCTCCCAGATCTCTCCGACAAAAGCCTGCTTGAATGCCTCGGCCGAATCCCAGTCTGCGGCTCGACCACTGAAGTAAGCATCTCCTTCCGCCGTAACCAGGTTGTTCCAACAGACCTCAGCAGGACTCTACGCTGTCGATCGACGCGCTGTGAAACAGAGCCTGCTCGTCGTCGGTGGCATAAGCGGCCAGCACCGAACTGTGAACGTGGCCGGCCGCGAAGTCGATGAACAGAGTGACAAATCCTCGCGCTTCCGGCTCGTGCCAGTTGACGAACAGCTGTTGCTCGCCCACCTTGCGCGCGCGGTAGGCGAAGTGCTTGCCCGCCTCACCTTTGAGCGCGCCCTCGAGCCACTCAAAGCTCACTTTGCCCCCTTCGAACGAGACACGGACGGTGCCCAGTTCGGGATAGGTGTAGACCATGACGGTGCCGTCGAGGGCTCTGGTCAACGATTCATCCATCTTCTGTGATCCTCGGTCGTTGGTTCTGCTGGTGTCGTCTGAAACCACATCGCCACGTGTCAGACTCTGCTGATGACCATGAAGGCCGTAGAAGCCACTCCGGACGATGCAGCGGCCATTGCGAAGCTGCAGGTCGAAGGCGTGAAGGCAGCATTCGCAGGGATCCTGCCCGACGAGTTGCTCGACGCTGGCGGCCTGGATCTTCGCACGCGCCAGTGGCGAGGCTGGCTGGAACGATCGAAGACCAGCACCTTCGTGACCCGTGATCAGCAGACGATGACCGGGTTCTGCACGCTTCACCCTGCACCCGAGGCGAGTGCCGACGGACTGGTCGCCGAGATCGCGGCTCTCTACGTGCTCCCGTCTCACTGGCGTCGTGGCTTGGGGCGCGTCCTGAGTGAGCGAGCGCTCATCGAGGCCCGAGCCCGAGGATTCAGCCAAGTCGTCGCATGGGAGTTCGATCGCAACTTGCCAGCCAGAGCGCTCTGCTCGAGACTCGGCTTCGTCGCCAGAGGTTCGAAGCGTCCTTTCCTCGAAGGCGTCCACGGGGATGTCTTCGAAGTCCTGTACCGCCTGGAGCTCTAGGAGCAGCTCCTAGCCTCCGACGATCGCAGGCAGCGGCCCCAGGTAGTGCGGCAGCACCTAGTGCTCGGGAAACGAGCGCCTGATCCAATCGGTGGTCATTTCCAGGAGAGTCTCGAGCCCCACGTCCCCGAACCCATGGTCCATCGCCAGCACGTGTGCTTCGAGCGACGGATGGTTCAGTGCCCGCAGCTCTCGGTATAGCGGAAAGAAGTGATCTTCGGCGAAACACACCACGTCGTCACTGCCCACCAGGAACAGTAACTTCTTGCCCGCAAGCGATGGCGCCTTGCCGACGAAGCTGTAGTCGACGGCGTGGCCTGTCAGATCGTCCACGAAGATCGAAGCATCCTGATCGATGGCGCCGTTCTCACCGAAGAGCTCTTCGGTCACCGTTTCGAGAAAGGCGCGAACCTCCGAATCCGGATCGAGCCATTCGGTGCCAAAGTAGCCGTGGTCGCAAGGCGCCAGGCTCACCACACCATGCACTCGATCATCGCGGCTCGATCCGATGAGCGCGGTTGCCGTCCCAAAGCTGTAGCCCATCAGGATGATGCGCGTGGGATCCAGCCCAAACTCTGCGGTGGTCGGCTCCGACGTCAGGTAGTCGAGGGCCGCCCGAAGATCCCCAAGAGCGTCGGTCAGCGTGAAGTCACCTGCGTTCCCCCAAAGCCCTCGGTAGTTGAACCGGAAGACGTCGACACCGACAGACGTCAGCGCGTCGGCAAACGGCGAAGTCTCTCCCAACGGGCCACCCGGGTTGCCGTGCAGGTAGATGGCCAGCGCCCGAGGCGTGCGCTCCGGGTCATGATGGAGATACGCGCGGATCTCGGCGTCGCCACTCGTGAACGACGTCTCGACGACCCGTCCAGCGGCAGGTAGCGCGCCTAGCAGCATGGCGGAGAGGGTGACTGCCGAACTCCGAATCATCACTGACTCCTTCGGGTTCCAGGTCTCCGTTCGAGGTTCCAGGGTATCGCCACTCTCGTGAGTCTGCAGGAGGTCCTCATTGCAGAGCTCAGTCGTCGACTAGCCGGTCCGGCTTGGCC
>JANQPS010000351.1 GCA_028285365.1 Thermoanaerobaculia bacterium
CTACGACGCAGAGCACGATGGCCGCGGCTGGGACTTCCAACACCTCCCGGGCGCTCATGGGCCGCGCGCGACCCCGTCGCTGCTCTCTCTCAGCCGGACGTTTGGTCCGCCGGATGCGACTACCGGGTGGGGCCAACTGCACCGGTCGGGTGATCGTGACGAGATCCAAGACTTCGAGCACACGTTCCAGGGTGTTTCGATGGCGGGGACCGGATTTCTAGGCGGAGGAGTCCAACCCGAGTTGGGCCCACCCAACGCGGGCCTCGATTCGGATCTGGACGCCATGGCGACCTATCTCTTGTCCCTGGAGCCGCCGCCCAGAAGTCCCTACCGGTCGGCTGACGGGTCGTTGAGCGAAGCAGGCGTGCGCGGGGCGACTTTCTTCAAGGGGAGTGATTCAGCCCGTGCAGCGGACGCTGGCTGTGCGGTCTGTCACGATCCCTCGACAGGCTTCGTCGACTTCGCCTTCCACAACGTGGGCCAGGCGGTCAGACCAGGTGAGCAGGAGCTTCAGAATCGCTCTCCGGCCAATCACGTCAATACCGCGACTCTCATCGGGCTTTGGACCAGTGCTCCTTACGACGGCATCGCGAGCTGGGCCGAAGACCTCATGGGGGCGCTGCTCGATATGCAGTCGCGCTCGGGCACGGCGACGCCACACGGACGACTCGACGGACTCACTGGTCGCCAGCTGCGCGACCTGTGGACGTTTCTCCTCTCGATCGACGGCAATCTGAGCGCGCCGGAAGTGGCCTCGGCCGTCGACCAGGGACCACCCCGGATCGTGAGAGTGTCGCCTGCTTCGGCCAACCGCATCGACATCTGGTGGAACGAGAGCATGGAGGCGAGCTCGGTCGAGTCGACGGCGGCGTGGCAGATCGTCGACCTGGAGACAGGAGCCAGCGTTCCGGTGCTTTCGGCCACCCTGGATCCACAGAACGGCGACAAGGTCTCGCTGAGTGTTTCGTCACTCATTTCTGGCTGCGAGCAGGGGTTGTTCGAGCTGCGGCCGCTTGGTCCGTTCTCGGATATCGCGGGGTCGGCATCGGGCCAGACGAACAACGTCTCGTCGGACCTCTCGCCGATCCCTTTTGCGGTGACTCCAGTGATGACTGTGACCCTTGGTGCGTCGGGTTACGAGAACCTGACTGTTCCCGTGCATGACGCAGCGACCATCCCGGGCCTGCAGACCTGGAGTCATGGGTCGCTGTGGCTGCTTCCGAATGGCTCGAATCCCAACACCGGCTTCGTGCGGTTCGATTGGCGCGATGCGTTTGTGTCGGCAACCGGCGTGAGCGACGCCTCTCAGATCCTCTCGAGCTCGATCCATCTCGATCCCATGCTCGGCGATGCGCAGACGGTCACGGCCCGGCGAGTGCTCCAGGAGTGGTACGACCATCGTGGGACCGATTTCGACAGCACGCCTTTTGATCCGGCGAGTGGGCGTGGCGGTCCCACTTGGCGACAGAGCGAGAGTGGAGTGCGCAACTGGAACACGAACAACGCTCGCTCGATGTCGGCTGGCGTGGACGGAAGCTCACCGAGCCACTACTTTGGTGGTCAGGACCTTGGCGACCCGGCTGATGCCGTGGTGGCCCCTTCGGGGGTTCACCAGCCGTTCGAGCTGAAGAGCGCTGGGATCACGAGCGCCTACCGGTTCTGGTTCGACAATCCGTCGCGGGATTTTGGTCATGCCTTGCGAGTGGTCGGAGGTTCGGTCCACCAGCTCAGATTCGAGGCGCTCGAGGCCGAGCTCGGGCGGGACGCACCATTTCTCGAGGTCACCTATCAACTGGCGCCGAGCTGCGGGTCACTGTTCAGAGATGGCTTCGAGGCGGGGACGTGGCCCTGGTCGATGGAGGTGACGGGCTGATCTCGAGAGCTCTGTTGGACGAGTCCAGCTGCAGCAGTCGCGTGATACCTTGACGGCATGTCTGAAGACGGTGGCGGTCCCTGGCTCAAGATCATCGGTTGTGGTTGCGGTTGCTTGGTGTTGATCATCGGCTCGTGTGTGGCAACAGGCGGGCTCGGCGTGGTCGGTTTGTTTACCGGCATGAAGAGCAGCCAGCCCTACCTCGATGCTCTCGAGGCTGCGCAGACGCATCCGATGGTCACCGAAGCCATCGGTGAGCCGGTCGAGGCAGGTTGGATGCTGAGCGGCAACATCTCCCTCAACGGCTCGAGTGGTGAGGCGGACCTGACCTTTCCGATCTCGGGTCCTCTGGGTGACGCGACCGTCTACGTGATCGGCATCAAGCAGGCTGGCGAGTGGAGCTACAGCTTGATGCAGGTCGAGATCGGTGCGACCGGCGAGCGAATCGACCTGCTGGGCCCGCAGCCTGCAGAGCAGCCACTGGATGATCTGGCCAGCCTGCCCAGGCGCGCGGCCTGATCAGGCTTAGTCCGCGCCGAGCGTAGTCGCCGGGTCGACGGTGCTGGCCCTGAATGCCGGAGCAGCGCAGGCGAGCACACCTGTGACCGCTAGGGCCAGGGCGGCCAGGGCGTAGACCCTGATATCCGTCGGGGAGACTTCGTAGAGCAGGCTGGACAGCGTTTGCGACACGAAGGCGGCGGCAAGAAGGCCAAGCGCGAGGCCCGGCACGATCATCGCCAGTGCGCGAGAAAGCACCAGGGTGACGACGCTGCTGCGCTTGGCTCCGAAGGCAAGACGGATTCCCATCTCGCGGCGTCTGGCGCTGACGAGATAAGCAAGCAGACCGTGAATGCCCACGAGCGACAGCGCTAGGGCAAGCCCTGCAAAAGAGCCCAGCAGCAGTGAGGCAAATCGTCGTCTGGCGATCGACTCGTTGATGGTCGCGTCCATGGTCGTTACGTCATAGAGGGGGATGTTCGGATCGATCCTCGTGACGATCGCGCGGAGAGCGGCTTCAAGGGCTCGAGGCTCCAGGCTCGAGCGCACCATGACCGTGGCAGCTCCAGTGGTCGGAGCCTGAGCGCTCGGCACGTACATCGCTGGAGGGGCCTCCTGGTCGAGGCCAAAAACCCGCTCGTTCTCGATGACTCCGACGACGGTTCGCTCGATTCCCCAGAAGCTGATGCGCTGCTCGATGGGGCTCTGATCCTCGAAGTACCGGGCGACCGCAGCTTCGTTGAGGATCAGGACCGGCTGTGCATCGACGCGGTCGCGATCCGAGAAGAAGCGTCCCGAGACCAGCTGGGTCCTGAACGTCTCGAAGTAGCTGGCTGAGACCATTCTCGTGCGCAGCTCGCCCTGATCGGCTCGTGCGGGTCGTCCGACGACGTTGAAGGAGTTCGTCCAGCCGGGGTCGAGCGGATGGTTGGTCGCCAGGGCGGCCGAGTCCACACCGGGGATGCGTGCGGCATGGTCCAGAAGCTGGTCGTTGAAGTTGTTGATCTCGTGCCAGTTGGGATAGGTGGAGAAGTCACGCGGATAGGTGGCGCTCGGGAGTCGGAAGCTGGCCCGGAGGACCTGGTCGGTGGCAAAGCCCGGGTCGACCGCTCGCAGACGCCCCAGGCTGCTCAGGGTCAAGACGGCACCCACCAGCAGCACGAGCGTCAGCGCGACCTGGCCGACGACGTGGGCCTGCTGAAGGCGAAAGCCGAGTCGACCACCGGCCATGCCGCGACGGGCATGGGTGAGGCTCGCGGCGAGGTCGACGACCCTTAGCTGAGCGAGAGCGATGGCACAGATGACGACTGCGATGAGGAGGGCGATGACGCCGATGAGGATCCACGTCGACGATCCGATGGTGAGTCCTTCGAGCTCCGCGAGCTGAGACGGCGCGAGCGCCAGCAGAATGGGCATGGCCAGGAGAGCAAGCGGTGCCGCCATCAGTGCGGCACCGCCCGTGACGAGAGCCGTCTCGGCGAAGAGTCTCGACGCGATGCGCGCTCGACTACTCCCCAGGGCTGAGCACACGGCAAGATCGGCGCGACGATGCCTGAAGTGAACAGCGAAGAGATTGGCGACGTTGAGGGTGGCGATCGCCAGCACAAAACAGACGGCGCCCAGTAGAGCCAACAACGCGGGTCGAGTCGATCCGTGGATCGAGCTCTCGAGAGACTCGACGAATGCACCCCGCGCATCGTTTTCGGGGTACTCGGCTTCGAGCCGCGCGGCGATGGCGGTGAGCTCTTCCTGCGCGGTATCGACCTCGTGGCCTTCTGCCAGCCGACCCACGAGAGACAAGGGGTGGGTGTAACGCGGGCTGGTGGTCTCGTCCTGCTGGAGCGGCAGCCAGATGTCGGCCTGTGCCGGGTAGGTCATGGAATCCGGTAGGACACCGAGAACGAGAGCGCTGGTCGAGTCGATCTGAATCTCAGAGCCGAGGAGCTCGTCTCGCGGTCCCAGCTGACGTGCGAGCTGGGGACTCACGAGCGCGACGGCCGGTCCACCGGGCCTCGTTTCCTGCGCGCTGAAGGATCGCCCGAGGGTTGGCTCCACGCCCAGAACGCTGCCGAAGTTTCTGGTGACGTAGAGCGCCGAGAGCTGGCGCGGCTCGAGCTCTCTGCGGCTCAGGTTGACGCTGCTGAGGATGAAGCCTGCGACGTCGTCCAGAGCCTGGGACTGGTCGCGAAAGTCGATCCAGTCCGGGATCGAGGCCGCTTCGCGAGTCGTACCCGTGTTGCGATCTGTTTGCCACACCGCTACGAGCTCCTCTGGTTCGGCGAACGGAAGAGGCTGGAAGATGACCTTGTCGGCCACGGTGAAGAGGGCAGCGGTCGCGCCGAGCCCGACGCCGAGCGTGACGATCGCGGTGAGGGAGAAGCCCGGCCTCCTGAAGAGGCTGCGACGGGCGAGAGCGAGGTCCTGGCGAAGGAGTTCGAGCACGGAGGAGGCTCCTTTCGAAGGCGGGTGTCGCCTGGGGCGACTGTCCTGTCTTCGTGACGAGAGGTCGACCTCGGGCAGTGGCGCGACGTGCCGATGAGCGTGTTGTCGCCAGCTGTCGATCCAGAGTGACGGCAGAACCTTGAAGAGATCCAGGCTGAAGGCGATGAGCATTCCCGAGAGCCCCAGGCGCCCAGAGGCCTGGGTGCCGAGATTCCGCATGTCTTCGAGGATCTGTTGCTCGTGGCGAGCTCGAAACGCTGCTGGAAGCAGCTTGACGAGGCCCCGAATCCAGAGCCTCGCCAGAGAGGATCGAGCCCCTGGCTGGGGAGCGCTCATGAGGTGCCGTCCTGCAGCGTCGGAGTGGCCCGGGCTGCGACGACGAGCTCTTCGAGGCGATCGATCTCGAGCGCGAGCACCGCTGAACCGAGCTCGGTCAGCTCGTAGTCCCGTCGCCCTCGGCTGGACGCTTTGGTCTCGTCAGAGGGCTCCTCGGCGAGGAGGCCGCTTGCGCTGAGCCGATCGAGCGTCCCGTACAGGGATGTGGGCCACAGCTTGATCTGCCCGTCGGTCCGGTCTTCAACGCGCCTGCGGATCGCGTAGCCGTGTTTCGCACCTTCGGCAATGGCGATCAGGATGTGTAGCCAGGCTGATTTGAGCGGCAGGAGTCGCTCGGCGTGCTGGCGAGTTCCGTGGTCCATGATCGGCTCCAATAGGTATCAAACGATACGTATATCAGAGGATAGTGTTTCGATCTCCATGGCACGTGGGCGCAAGCCAGGCCGTCCAAGCCACCGCTCAGCGCCGGGTTCATGCTCTCGTGCTCCCGACCTTCTTGGCGGGTGTGTTGCTGCCGCCCTTGGCTAGGCCAGCTGACGTGCAGATGCGTTAGTCGTTGAAGTAGCCGTCTTCGAGGACGATGTCGTCGGCACTGCCTCGACCGCCATCTCGGCCGACCGAGATGAGGCGAAATCGATAACCCTCTTTGGGCTCGAAGAGGATGGGTTGACCCCAGGCGTCCAGCAAGGCTTTCGGATGGAACTGCATTTCCTGCTGGATCTCGTTCAGCGAGGCTGGTGGCTCGCCGCGTTCAGCGATATAGACCTCGACGTAGGTGTTGAGTTGCCTCATGTTGGCCTGGGTCTGGGTCTTCTGCGCGAGGCCAATCAACGATCCGGGGTCACGCAGGCTCTCGGCTAGCGGGGCCACCGGGTCGTAGCTCTCGTTGAGAGGATCGGAGCGTCCTTCGGGGACGGTTGGCGGCACGGGAGGCTGGTCCCTGGAGAACCAGAGTGCGGCGAGCAGGACGATCGCAAACAGGCCTACCGCAATTGCCCAGGGCTGCAGAAGGGCGGGTCGCTCGGCCGCGCTGGCCGCGCCCCCTCGAAGCGGCGCAAACGAAGGCGGTGGGGCTGCTGCTCCGCCTATGTCGCTCGTCGCCGAAGCGAGAGCGCGACCCGACTGGGCCCTGGCGATGTCAGCCAGCAGCTGCTCGTACGTCTGATGACGATGAGCCGGGTGCTTCGCCATCATCTTCTCGATCAGCAGCGCGAGCTCGGGCGTTACCTGCGGATTGCGCTCCGAAAGAGGGGTAGGACGCTCGTTGGCGACCTTGAGCAGCACCGCCGTCGGCGTAGGCGCGTCAAAAGGCGGGCGACCGCTGGCGAGCAGGTAGAACGTGGCGCCCAAGGAGTAGATGTCGGCGCGATGGTCGATGGGTGGCGCGTCAGCCTGGCCAATGCTCTCGAGAGCCTGCTCGGGAGCGAGGAAAGCCGGAGTTCCGATGAAGGAGCCGGTCTGGGTGATCGAGCTGTCCGAGTCCAGGGTCTTGGCGAGACCGAAGTCGACGATCTTGAGATCACTGCCCGCGACCATGAGGTTGGCGGGCTTGATGTCTCTGTGGACGACACCTTCGTCGAAGGCGGCCGCGAGTCCCTCGGCCGCCTGCATGAGAAAACTCAGCGCGCGCGAGCTGCTGAGCGGTCCCTCCTGATCGACCTCGTCCTTGAGTGAGGCGCCGTCGACCAGCTCCATGACGTAGTACGGCATGGTGCCTTCGACACCGGCCGCAAACACCTGTGCGACGTTGCGATGAGCGATCGTCGAGGCCGTTCTCGCTTCGCGCTTGAAGCGCTCCGCAAACCCCGTCTCGTCAGCGACCGCCGGGCGGATGACCTTGATCGCCACGTGACGGTCGAGATGCGGATCCCAGGCTTTGTAGACCTCACCCATGCCGCCGGCGCCCAGGAGCGACTCGATCTGGTAGTCGCCGATCCGGCCTCCATCGAGGAGCGCCTGTTGGGTCGGGTTCGGACGACCGTCGCCGGTGGGACTGCTGTGCTTACCCATGTGTTGAGTGAGGGTCTCTCGGAGGCTACGGACTACCGAGTACCAGCCTCCTCGAGGCTGCGCTGCGGGTCGAGGTCGAAGAGTACGCCTTCGGCCCCTAGTTCGTTGATGCGCTTCTCGAGTTTCGAGACGATCTGCTCCCTGCGATTGGCGATCGCCTTGATCTCGAACACGCTGAGAAAAGGCTCGAGCTCCCTCTTGAGGGTCTTGGCGTCGAGACCGCGGAGCTGCTCGAAGACCTGGCGGTCGCAGTGGGTGATGAGATCTGGTTCGAGCAGCCGATTCTCGGCAAGAAAGGCTCGGGAGTGGTCGATGAGCCAGACGCGCCGTGTGTCCGGGTCGATGAGAATGTTGCCCTGGTTACGGTCGTAGTTGGCAATCAGGTTGTCGAACACGTGACGGAGGTACGTTTGCCGAAGTCGGAGGACGACCGGGCCGTCCTCGTTTCCATCTCGTCGCCACTGTTCGTCTTCGACGTTGCCGATCCAGAGCTGAAGAGAGCCGGGCACACCCTTGTAGCTCCTGATCACCGCGGGCGGGACGCTCGGCAAGCCGATGAGCCGGCTCAGACGATAGGCGGCGGGCACGAACCGATAGCTGTCGCGGGCCATCGGAACCACTCGGCGATTCGGTAGGCGATAGCGCTGCTTGGAGATGTCGACCGAACGAAAGGCGCCGTAGGCGCGCACACCGTTCCTCTGGAGCGTGAGCCGGAGGATGTTGTTGATTCCCTTCTTGGCGACTTCTTCGTCGACGATCTCGGCGTTTTCGAGGAACGCCATGATCTCGTCGTCGCTTCGGAAGGTCAGAGACTTGCCGTCGATATCGACGTACTGGCGTGACATGTCGCTCAAGTCCAGGGTCTGGCCGGTCTGGGCCGCAGCCGTCAGCGGGCAGGCTGCGATCAGGACGAACAGGATTCCGAGACACCGCACGCCCCGTCGGTATTGCGGTCGTCCTCCGGCGTTGCCGTTCATCGGTTGAAGACCCTCCGGTTGTCCACCAAGACTGTGAGGAGTATGAGCCTGTCCAGTGTATCCGGGCTCTCCATCCCTCGTGCCAGGCTGTTGGGCCCCTTCGGCAGACTCAGGGCAGGTCCGTTCGACAGACTCAGGGCAAGCCTTCGACAGACTCAGGGTCGGTTTGTGACTCAGCGCCTTCCAGAAGCGGGACAGCGATTCGCGATCACGGTGGCTCGGGTGGCGTGGTCTCGGTCCTGAGGAGTCCGCCGGTGTCGATCGACTTGAGTGCGTCGAGCAGGTCCTTGAACCGATCGAGCTGGCTCAGCGTGCGATCGAGCAGCTGCTGGAGGCGCGCGTCGGGCTCGGACTGCTGTCGCTTGAGCCAGCGGGAGATGTCCCTGACCGTGTCCATCAACCCTCGGTCGACGCTCGTTGCGAGGTCGTCGAGGAGTCCATAGACGCCAGGCTGAAGCGTCTGCACGACGCGCACCGCCTCGCCGGGGGAAGCCGATGGTGTTGCGACCGCTTGTGACATGGATGCCGAGAGGGCTTCGAGTCGTGAGGCCAACGTGGCCGACAGAGACGCGAGGGCCTCGGTCACCAGGGCCACTTGATCGGCATCGATTCCTACCGACGACGTCGTTGGTGTCGTTGGCGTCGATGGTGTGGGTGGCGGCGGTGGCGCGGGAGCTGGTGAGCTGGCGTCTTCGGCGAGAGCTGCGATCACTCTGTCCAATCGCTCGATGTAGGGCGTCAGATCTGGAGTGGCGGAGTCTGAAAGGCTCGGCTCCTGTCGGCTTGCTGCCTGAGCGACGAGAGTGGCGAGTTCTCCGTCGCTCCGGCCGCGTTGCTCAGCGGCTCGAGTGAGAGACGATGAGATGGAGGCCAGCTGATCTGAGAGCAGTCCGATCGATCCCGTGACCCGAGTCACCGGGTCGTCGTCGCTGCCACCCTGTGCGCGCAGCTTGAGGAAGCCGCGCTTGATCTCCTGCCAGCGGTCACGATCGGTGTCACTGAGTACGCCTCGGAGCTCGCGTAGCTTCAGGAGGTTCTGCTCGGCGCCGGACGTGAGCGTCTGGGCCTCTCCGAGGTAGTGATCGTCGATCAAGGCCTCGAGCTCCTCTTCGTTCATCACCGCAACGACTCGCTCGGCGAGCTTGTTCATGTTGCGATAGGAGCCTTGGAGCTGAAACGGCGGCTCGACGCGATAGGCATCGTCCTGACTGGCCGAATCGATGTACGAGCGGTTGACGTCGAGAAGTACCTCCTGCACTCGCAGCAGTCGCTCGAGCACGGCGAGGATCTCGCCCAGCTCTGCCCCCGAGTAGGGATGCTCGAGCTGATCGGCAGGCGGAGGCGTTGCACCGGCTCTGCGAGCGGCGGCCATGTCGACCAGTAGATGAAAGTCTTTTGGGCTGCGCGACGCCAGCGGTGCGAGGACCGCGTTGGACGTGAGACTGTTCTCGAGATAGCTGAGGGCAAACAGGTCGTCTTTCCCTTCGAGAACGTCGCCGAGGTTGTAGACGTCGGCTCGGTTGGCGAGCATGTCCGGGATCTGGAATCGCTCTCCGGACTCGGTGTAGGGATTTCCGGCCATGCAGACGCAGAAACGCTTGCCTCGAAGGTCGTAGGTGCGGGTTTGGCCGTTCCAAACGCCCTCGATGCGTCTCTGGGCGTCACACAGCGAGATGAACTTCTGCAGCAGCTCGCTCGAGGTGTGCTGGATGTCGTCGAGATAGAGCAGGACGTTGTTGCCCATCTCGAGCGCGAGGTTGATCTTGTCGACCTCCTGGCGAGCGGTCGCGTTCGGCGCCTCTCCGGGGTCGAGCGAGGTCACCGAGTGACCCAGCGAGGGTCCGTTGACCTTCATGAAGACCAGTCCCAGTCGGCTGGCAACGTACTCCATCAGTGTCGTCTTACCGTAGCCGGGTGGAGATATCAGCAGCAGCAGACCCATGAGGTCGGTGCGCTTCGCGTCACCCAGGGCACCCATCTGTTTGGCGAGGTTGTCGCCGATGATTGGCAGATAGACCTCGTCGATGAGACGGTTGCGCACGAACGAGCTCATGATTCTCGGCTCGTACTCGCTCAGCCTCAGGCGCTCACGCTCGGATTCGAGAAGTTCGTGTCGTGCTGATCGAAACGCCTCGAAGCCCGGAACCCGGACCCTTCGATGGTGCTCGATGCGCTGCAGGAAATCGTCGAGCTCGATGCGGAGTGCGCCGCTGTCGATGGCGGCGTGCTGGCCCAGCAGACCGTCGACCACGAGGCCGACCCGAGCGTGGCTCTCCGCCCGATCGAGGCGAGTCGAGAGCACGCGCTCGGCGGCAACCAGCTCGACCGTCGAGTGCGAGGCGCCGGGTGACGCTGACGGCTGGGTGCCCTGCTCGCTGAAGCTGTCGATCCAGGCGTGCGCGAGTCGGTACCGGTCGCCGAGGTCGTCGAGCTCGCGCAGATCGGTCTCCAACTGGCGTTCGAGCGCATGGTCCCTGAGGTAGCGCTCGAACTGGCGGCGCAGATCGAGCTCTCGCGGCCCGGCGACGAAAGCCACGCGATCTGCCGAGATCTCTTCGATCAGATAGCGCGCGGCGAGCTCGTGGGAGGAGTCTTTCCAGGGAAGCCGAGCCTCGGTCGCAAAGTCTGCGAGCTGGCCGGCGAGCTCGGTCGCGAGCTCGTCCAGCGCAGCGTGGGGGCCGAGATGCTGACGCAGCCTGACCAGGCTTCGCGCGCGCAGCTGGAGCTCGGCGCGGCGCCCCCCCTCGATCTGGTCCCAGAAGAGCAGAGCCAAGGCTCTTGCTGCTGGCGGAAAGCGCAGGAGACCAGCCGTCGACTCGAGTGAGACGAGCTGCTGGAGGATCAGTGCGGCGTCGTGGTCGTGCACGCCGCGCTCATAACCTTCGTCGTAGCGCTCGGCGGCTGCTGAACGTACCAGCTGAGCTAGCTCGTCTTTCTCGAAGGCTTCGTGCAGCAGGTCGCGAGACAGGTTGCCTTCGCCGCGGGTTGCCATCTCGAGGATGTCGCCGGCCAGGTACTCGGAGCGGTAGAGCTCCGGCGACTCGGAAACCAGAGGCTGATCCCAGTACGGTCGCGTCTCCTCGAAAGACTCGTCGTCGATCTGCTCGTGGAAGTCGGTGCCGGTGAGGTGAAGGGCCATCGCGTCCCCTCGAGGGACCAGGGTCAGGTCGAACGGCTGTCGGTTGACGCTGAAGCGGTGCCGGCCCAGGCGGATGACGTCGTCTTCGTCGAAGATCTCGAGCCGGTCGCGGAGGGTTCGGGAGGCCTCTTGTCGAGCAGCTTTGACCTGGCCCTCGATCTCGTCGGCCTTGACGACGTCACCGAGCTCGCGGAGCTCGTCTGCCAGACCTTGGATCTTGAGGACCATCGGGTCCGCGGCGAAGTACGCGTTGAGCTCGTCGTTGTCGCTGATCGAGCCGGCTCGGCGCCGGGTGCTCTCGAGGATGCGCTCGGCGGCTTCGGCCAGGCGCCCCGCGCGCCGCTGACGCTGGTCTAGGAGTGATTGCTTCTTCGAGCTGAAGGCCTCGTAGACCTCCTCGCGCTTGGTGACGAGCTGCGCGAGGAAGTCGTCGGAGTCGGTAAAGCGGCCCCCGAG
>JANQPS010000354.1 GCA_028285365.1 Thermoanaerobaculia bacterium
CGACCCCAACCGGCGATCAGCATGGTCATCATCATGTTGCTCATCTCGGCGGAGTTGAGGCGCCGAAACAGGCCTCGAATACGGCGCAGTGCCTCGGCCGGTCCGTTCTCGGCGCAGGCGTGCTCGGCGAAGGCTGCTTTTGCGTAGGCGGTAATCAACGAGCAGGACAGGCCGTGACCGGCGACGTCCGCCACCGTGAGCCAGAGGCGGTCTTCGTCGTCGACGACGAGGTCCAGGAAGTCGCCTCCTACCTCTTCGGCCGGAACCATCTGCCACGCGACGTCGAGTGGCGTGTCGTCGAAGTCCGACTCTCGAGGAAGTAGGGAGAGCTGGAGGGTCTGGAGGAGCTCGATCTCGGTCTGCAGTCGGGTTTCGTTCTCCAGGCTGGCGACGTATGACGGCTCGATGTCTGCGAGGGGGGCCCTCTTCGGGGCTCTGAGGAAGACCGTGGCGCCCAGGGGCAGCAAGAGGAGCGGTGCGCTCGAGATCAGTGCTGTGCCGGTCGCGTGTGGTGCCACCGACCACGCAGCCCAGGCCACAGGCAGTGAAAGTCCAGTCACACAGGCCACGCTCAGGGAAAGGAGACCGTGCCACCAAACGGCCCAGCTTGCTGCGGCTGAGGCTGCGATTCCGAGGCCAATCGACCAGCCGATCGGGGCGATGGGCACGAAGTACGACCAGGCAAACCCCGCCGCCAGGCCGCCGACGATGCCTCCGGACCGACCAGCGATCCGTCCACCGAAACCAACCAGCGCCGCCGTTCCGGCAGCCAACAACAGGCCGCGGTTCAGCGACGCCGGCAGGATCCAGTAGTCCGGCAGGATCAGGAAGAAGGAGCTGTAGCCCGCGCCCGCGGCTTGCCCGATCCTGCCGGCGCTGGCGAGCAGGCCGGACAGGATGCAGCCGAAGGCGAGTCCCACGAGGATCTTGCGTCCGGTGTCGCGGGTGGGGCGCAGATGGCTGATCCGGTCCCAGTGCTCTACCGATCCGCGCCGAGCTTCGCGCATCTCGGCTTCACCGACCACCCAGATCGCCAGCACACCGAGTTGTGGGACCAGGTACAGCAGAGTGAGCGCGAGGAGTACGGGCAGGGCAACCTGGAAGTCACCGACGATCGGAAGCAGACCAATTGCAAGGAGCAGGGCAGGGACCAGGCTTTGGGTCAGCCCGGCGCGGCGCTCACCGAGGCGCCACAGCAGGAGAGCCAGCACCAAGGCGCCCTGGACGCCGACGACGTAGACGCGCGCCTGATCGGCGGGTGGCCACGACCAGAACGCCGGCCCGCTCGACCGGACGAGGAAGTCGGGAACCGGTTGGAGTTGCGCCGTCCAACCGCCTTCGTTGCTCAGGTAGACGTAGGCGCCAGGCTCGACGGAGTCAGAGCGGTAGACGAACTCCTGGCCACCGCTGAGTCCGGATTCCTCGCGCATCGGTGGTGGCATCTGCAGCAGGTTCTCGGCCATCTGGTCGGCGAAGAAGAGTCCGCCGACCGGCGCGAGACCTCTCTCCGACAGGCTGTCGAGACCAAACGAGGCGCCGACGAGTCGAAGGTCACCGTCGTACTCGAGCACGAGGTCGGACGTCGAGCCGTTGGGGCCGACGGCGGTCGCAAATCGGGCGCCTAGGCGCACCAGGGGAGCCGCCTCCATGAGGCCGTCGCGGGTGACGGGGTCCTTGATGTCGCCGATCAGGGGAACGTAGGGACTGAACCTGGCAAAGATCCGGGGGCCGGCAGAGATCTGCACGGAAGGAGTTCCCGTGGTGCGGTATCCGAGTGCCTCGGCGTCGGCACCGGCACGAACGGCGACCTGAGCGCCGTCGGGGATCCGAAAGTGCCGATCGGGAGACCAGTGCTTCATGGCGTAGGCCGTCAGTCCGAGACCTGCCAGAGCCAGGGCAGTCAGTGCGCCGTAGCGGACGCGGCGAGTGATCATGGGAGCTCGGGCAAGTAGCAGCCGATCGCTTCGGTACGGTCCGGGTCGATGGGACGGCCGTCGAGAAAGGCGTTGACGGCGTTGGTGAGTGATTCGTCGGACGGCTTGGGGCGGAAGCGGCCAAAAGAAACCCAGCGGTCGTCGACGCGACCGGAGTAGCGAACCCGGGCCTGGGGATCGAGCAGGAAGGCCTCCGGAGTGACTTGCGCGCCGACGAGCTTCTGAAGACGCTGATCGTGGTCTACGAGCGCCGGCGCTGCGATCTCGTAGGTACTCCTGTGTTCGGCGATCTGATCGTTGCTGAAGGTGTCGTCCGAGTAGACCAGGTAGAGCGCAACCTGCGACGAGCGAAAGGACGCTTCCAAGCGGTTGTAGGTCGGTACGTAGCGGTTCGAGATCGGGCAGTCAGGCGCGACGAAGACGAGAACGGCGGCCCGTTGCTCGGCGCCCAGGAGCGACAGCTGCTCTCCGGACGGGAGTGTTCCAGTCAGCTCCGAGACACCTGGCGTCACCGTGCAGGACAGGGCTAGGAGGAATGCCGACAGTCGTAGGGCCTGCCCTGGGCGAAAAGACGACGTGTGGCGAGGGAGGAGCGACATGGTAGTGGCTTCGAGGGGACTGGAGTGACTCATGCTACGGCAGATGGGCGGGAGGCGGGTCGCGGGTCCTCGTCCCGCCACGACTCCTCGTCCGCAGGTTCATACGATCTCCAGACACGCTTGGCTGATTCTTTTCGCATGAAGCTGGTGTGCCGGCGCGTGCCGGTCTTCCTTTCCTGAGCTCTTGGCAAGTGACTGCCGGGACCTCTGTGAGGACGAGCGACCGTCGATCGTGCGCAATCGACTGGAACTCTCTGGCGAGATCCTGACGGCGGGACACTAGACTCTGGGCATCGACGAGGGAGCTGCACCCGGGGCCCGAGAGCCTTCCCATGACTTCGAACCCGACGGGCTGGTTCAGGACATGACCATCCATCCCAGCGACAGCATCGAGCTCTCAGATCAAGACCGCGTCTTGCTGGGTCCCTCAGGGACTCCGGCGGAACAGATGGCCATGCGGATTCTGGTCAGGGTGGCGCAGGCCACTGGAGCGCGACGCCTGTTGGACATCTCGTCGGCACATGTCGACGGTTGCCTCTACCACGGTCTCTCGGGAGTTCACTTTGCGGAGAAGCTCGTCGAGGGGGAGGCCCGGGTCAGGGTTCCGACGACCCTCAACGTCGGTGGGCTCGATCTCCTCGACCCAGACCACTTCCGTGGCAGCGCCGAACGACGTCGACGTGCCGGTCGAATGATGGAGTGTTACCAGCAGATGGGATGCCAGCCGACCTGGACCTGCGCCCCCTACCAGAGTCACCATCGGCCAGCCGTCGGTCAGCAGGTTGCGTGGGCCGAGAGCAACGCCATCGTCTTCGCCAACTCTGTGCTCGGAGCCCGCACCGAGCGCTACGGTGACTTCGTGGACATCTGTGCCGCGATCACCGGTCGCGCGCCGGCGGTCGGGCTCCATCTCGACGAAGGCCGCGTCGCTGGCCTGGTGGTCGACGTGCGCGGCCTTCCGGAAGACCTGCTGTCCAGCGAGGTGCTGTACCCGGTGTTCGGATACTGGCTCGGTAGGCGCTGCCAGGGTGTGGTTCCCGTGATCGTCGGCCTCCCCTCCGAGACGGACGAAGATCGCCTCAAGGCTCTGGGAGCCGCCGCTGCGTCTTCTGGGTCCTTGGCACTCTTCCACGCGGTGGGTGTCACACCCGAAGCGCCTACGCTCGAGGCTGTGATGGGCACGCTCTCGCCAGAGAGCGCGGAGACTGTGCAGGTGACACTCGAAGACATGCGCGATTCCCGTGAGCAGCTCAGTACCGTAGCCGATGATGACATCCAGGTCGTTGCGCTCGGGAGTCCGCACTTCTCGCTCGACGAGTTCGAGCGCCTGTTGCCTCTGGTCGAAGACCAGCGGCCGGCCTCGAGCGTCGAATTCGTAGCCTGCACCCAGCGCCACGTCCTGTGGGCTCTCGAGGCGCGCGGCTGGCGAGAGCGCCTCGAAGGGTGTGGCGTCAAGCTGGTTGCCGACACGTGTGTCGTCGTCGCGCCCATTCTCGAGACCCTCTCCGGGACGCTGATGACCAACTCGGGCAAGTTTGCGCACTACACCCCCGGCAATCTCGGGATGGGAGTCGTCTACGGAAGCCTCGAAGAGTGCGTCGCGTCGGCTGCGCAGGGACGCGTGGTGCGCGATTCGACCCTGTGGGGTGGCCGGTGAGCTCCGAATGGCAGGGCCGGACCCTGGTGCCGGGCGCCTGCGTAGGGCCGGCTCTCGTGCTCGACGAGCCCCTGAGCTTGTGGGGTGGACTGGATCCCTCGAGCGGCGAGATCACCGATCGCAGGCATCCCCAGAGCGGTCAGCTGGTGACCAGTCGAGTGCTCGTCATGCCGCGCGGTAGAGGCTCGAGCAGCGCGAGCAGCGTACTTCTGGAAGCTGTCAGGCAGAACCAAGCTCCGGCTGGCATCGTGCTGGGTGCGGCAGACGGAATCCTGGTGCTCGGCGCAGCCGTGGCGGAGGAGCTCTACGGGCGCACTTTGCCCATCGTCGTGCTCGAGGAGGCGGACTTCGACGCGCTCGCCGAAGTGAGCCGCGGCAGGACGGTGCGGGTCGATGACGGTCGGATCTCTCTAGGGTGAGCGCTATGATCGAGCCTCATGCAACGAAGTGCAGGACTGTTGCTCTATCGAGTTCGGGGGGCGAGCGTCGAGGTGCTACTCGGACATCCGGGAGGTCCCTACTACCGCAACCGCGACGAGGGGATCTGGTCGATTCCCAAGGGACTCCTGGACGAGGACGAAAGTGAACAGTCGGCGGCGGCCAGAGAGTTCGTCGAGGAGACCGGACTGAGCGCTGAGCAGATCGCCAGTCCCGAGGACTGGATCGACCTGGGGGACGTGCGCTACAAGAGCGGCAAGCGGCTTCGCGCCTGGGCCTTCGCCGGCGACTGTGATCCCGCCGAACTGCACAGCAATACCTTCGAGATCGACTGGCCGCCGCGCTCGGGGAAACGTCAGAGTTTTCCCGAGATCGATCGATTCGAGCTGCTGGAACCGACCGCGGCCGCCGCCAAGATCCATCCAGCGCAGCTCCCACTCCTCGAGCGTCTGCTGGCGCAGTTGCTCGAGTCCGAGGAGGATTCGGATTGAAGACGCGCGTGCTGACCCAGAGTGACGTGCGCTCGCTCCTCGACATGGCTCGCGCCGTCGATGCCGTCGAGGCCGCGTTTGCCGCGCACGGCCGGAGCGAGACGCAGATGCCGGTGAAGGTCTACCTCGATCTGCCCAAGTACGACGGCGACTTTCGCGCGATGCCGGCGTACTACGACGGCTCGGCGGGAGTGAAGTGGGTCAACGCCCATCCACTCAATCCTCAGAAGCACGGGCTGCCGTCGGTTCTGGGAATGTACATCCTGTCGGACCCCGACACGGCCCAACCCCTGGCGGTCATGGACGCGACTCTGCTGACCGCGGCGCGTACCGGTGCCGCAGCAGCGGTCGCTTCCAAACATCTCGCGAGGAGTCCGCAGACGGTCGGGTTCGTCGGGAGCGGCGTGCAGGCCAGGACCATGACCTCGGCGCTGCGGGCCGTCTACGATGACTTCGAGATCGTGGCGTCTGATCGTGCGGACGAGGCGGCTCGGAGTTTTGCCGAAGACGTTGGCGGCCGTGTTGCCAGTCTCGCAGAGGCTGCGAGCTGCGACATCGTGTGTACGGCGACTCCCAGCCGGGAACCCGTCGTCCGACGAGAGTGGATACGAGACGGAGCGCACATCAACGCCATGGGAGCCGATGCACACGGCAAACAGGAGCTCGAACCGCGGATACTTCTCGACGCGAAGATCGTGCTCGACGATTGGCAGCAGGCCGGTGAGAGCGGCGAGGTCAACGTGCCGCTGGCGCAGGGGGTCCTCGAACCGGACCAGATTCATGGCACTCTCGGAGCGATCTGTGCCGGAAACAAGGTGGGACGCGCCAAAGACGACGAGATCACGGTGTTCGACTCGACCGGCTTGGCGGTCCAGGACGTGGCGTTGGCGCGGCTGATCTTCGAGCGCGCCGAAGAAGAGGGGGTCGGCGTCGAGGTCGACTTCAGGTCGTGACTCGAAAGGTGGGTGGCAGAATCAGCGGCAGGCGCCCGTTCGACGCCCGTCGCGTCGGGGCTTCCCTGAGACGAATCGAGCGCGAGCTGGAAGGGAGCCAGCCGCCGGTGGTGACTCTGATCGCCGAGGCTGAGCGCGATCCCTACAAGGTCCTCATATCGACCATCCTCAGCGCGCGCACGAAAGACGAGGTCACGGCAGAGTCTTCAGCTCGGCTGTTTGCCGTCGCTCCAACGGCCGCTGAGCTCGCGCGGCTTCCTCCGAGCCGGATCGAGAAGCTGATCTTTCCGGTGGGCTTCTATCGCACCAAGGCGAAGAACGTCCGCAAGACGGCGCAGGCGCTCTTGGCGGATTTCGACGGCGTCGTCCCGGACACCATTGCGGAGCTCGTGAAGCTGCCGGGGGTGGGTCGCAAGACCGCAAACCTGGTCTTGACCGAGGGGTTTCAGAAGCCGGCGATCTGTGTCGACACCCACGTTCATCGAATCAGCAACCTCTGGGGCTTCATCGAGACCGAACAGCCCGAGCAGAGCGAGATGGTGCTTCGCGAGAAGCTGCCGAGGCGATATTGGATCGACTACAACAAGAACCTCGTCAGTTTCGGGCAGCAGATCTGTACGCCGACCTCGCCGTGGTGCAGTCGCTGTCCTTTGAACGATTGGTGCCCACGAATCGGGGTTGGTCGCACGCGCTAGTGGTGTCGATTGAGGCCACGGCCGCTGCGCGGTGGCGCCGGTCGAGGCTCGGACGCACTGGTACAGTTGTCTCGCTCGAGACGCTTCGGAACGTGGTTTGCAAGTCCGTCCTGGAATGGGCAGCGGCGCGTATTGCCAGCCCTTTGCGTAGTGTCCTGATGTTGTGGGGAGAGGCCGTCGTCCGCTCGTCACCACGAAGAGTGACGGGACTCACGTCTCTGGATATCGTGTTCTGGTGCCGAGTCTGGCCATGAGGCTGAAGCGTCCACTGAGTCCTCGTCTTCGTCTGATTCGAACGTCGTAGTTCTGGTGTTGTGTGTCCGCGCTCGCGAGTACTCGCGGTCGTTGTCTTCAAAGGAGTTCCGCCATGAGATCTGTTGTTGTCTGTTCGTGCCTGGTCGGGTTGACCCTGGCGTTTGCTGCCGTCGCCCCGGCGAGCAGCGGCGCCGATACCGATCCTCAAAGTGTCTACGACCTGAACCGAGCGAGTGCGCCACGCTCCGCCGCCACAGCTGACGTGCCGTGGATCTCTGCGCCAGGCGTCGCGACTGGAAACGCGCTGGTCAACGGCGGTTTCGAGAACCAGTTTGCGGGTTGGGGAACGGCCCAGGTGGGCAGTGGCGACTGGTTCATCCAGTCCGGGACGGGCTCACCGATCAACGGTTTTGGTGTGGCTCCTCCCTTCGAAGGGGCCAGCGCCGCGATGACCGATCAGTCCGGGCCTGGCACCAACGTCCTGTTCCAGGACTTCACTGTGCCTGCAGCAGGCGCAACGCTTTCGTGTCGCCTTTTCTGGCTCGACCAGTCACCGGAAGGGTTCACGGGATCGGGGCCGCAGCCGCTCAGCCACACTCTTGGTGGCGACGGTATCGAGATACCGTTCGATCCCGTTCAGCACTTCCGCATGGACCTCATGAACTCGGGGGCGGATCCGTTCGATACGACGTTTGATGTCCTCCAGAACCTCTTGTTCAGCAGCACGACGACGCCCTCGACCTCCGGTGGCTACATCCTCTTCGAGTGGGACATCAGTCAGTTTGCCGGTGAGGCCGTGCGGCTTCGTATCGGTGAGGTCGACAATCAGCTCTTTCTCGCCGTCGGAGTCGACGATTGTCGCGTGGTGGAGGACAGTGGTGGTGGAGGCGGTGACGACGACGAGCTCGTCATCACCGATGCCGTAGAAATCGCCTCGCGTGCCGTCGCGCCGCTCAATCCGGTGGTCGACAGCCTCGACGGTGAGCCGACCGTCTTCTGGGAGCAGACCGTTCCCGGGACGTCCCGCGACGACGGCAACATCATCATCTGCCTCCAGTTCATCGACGCCGCGGGTAATCAGGAGACGCCTCCTCTGCTCGCCAGCGTGAGCGGCGGCCTCAACGGTCAGCCCACGGGCTCGATTGCGCCAGACGGCAGCGCGCTGACGTTCTGGAGTCTCCAGCCCGGAACCACGGTCCGAACCCTCGAAGGTCAGATCATCGCTCAGGGTGGCACCGGCTCCAGCATCCTCGGGAGGCGTTTCACTTCCGAGGGGCTGCCAGCGGCCGAGGGCGAGATCGTCGTGTCGACCGGCTCGGCAGGCGAGAGCAACAGGCCCCAGAGCTCGACCGACAAGAACGGCAACACCTTCATCACCTGGCAGGACGATGATGGCGTCAAGGGCCGAATCCTCGGATCCGACGGTAACTTCACGACCGCAGGATTCACCGTCTCGTCCAGCAACCAAAGCCTGAATCCAGTGGTCGCGACGTCCGCGAGCGGTGGTGCCGTCGTGGCTTGGCGGCAGACTGAAGGGTCTCCCATCGGCATCATCGTTCAGCGTTTCCAGGATGGCTTCCCGGTGGGTAACGTCATTCGTGCTGCCGCGCCGATCAACGCCAAGGCACCAGCCGTGGCGATGGACGACGACGGCGGTTTTGCAGTGGCCTGGGACCAGAACGCGGATGGCCGCGATGTTTTCGTCCGGCGCTACAACGCTGACGGCACTGCCGTCGGGCCGGCGTTTCGCGTCCACGCCGAGACACAAGGTGATCAGGAGCGTCCCAGCATCGATCTCAACGCTGCCGGTGATCTGGCGGTGGTCTGGGAAGAGCGCGGGGGCGTCGCGCGCGCCTCGGCGGGTACGGCCGGTGGCACGTCGATTCTCGGTCGCACGTTCAACGGCGCCGATCAGGCGACCACCGAAGAGGTTGTCGTGGCCGAGACCCAGGCCGGCGAAGAGCCGGTCGAGCCCGATGTGACCATCGACGATGACGACGACGTGACGGTCGTGTTTCAGCGTGAAGACGCCGCCGGCGAGTCTGCGGGTATCTTTCGCCGCGAGATCCTGCCGCCATCTCAGCCTGAGACCTGTGTCGAAGATGCCAACACGATCTGCCTCAACGGTGGACGGTTCCGAGTCACCGCTGACTGGCGAGCGGGTGTCAACAGCGGATCGGCCAACGCCGAGCGCCTCACCGATGACACGGCCTACTTCTGGTTCTTCGAGCGCAACAACGTCGAGCTCGTCATCAAGTCACTGGATGGTTGTGGGGTCAACAATCGGTTCTGGACCTTTGGTGCGGCTCTGACCGACGTCGAAGTCGACATCCGGGTCGATGACACTGCAACGGGGCAGTCGGTCGCTTACTTCAACCCGGCCGGGCCGTTTGCTCCCATTCTCGATACGGACGCCTTTGCGACCTGCCCCGATTCAGCGGTCACAGGACCTCCTGTTGACCTCAGAGAGGTCGAGGAGAAGGTGCTCGCGGAGATGGACATGCTTCTGGGTCGGAGTAGCGACCCGGCCATCGTGGGAGTCAGTGAGCCTGGTGCGACCTGCGTACCGACGGCGACTCGGCTCTGCCTACGCGGCGGTCGGTTTGCTGTCGAAGCCAGCTTCAGTGCTTTTGACGGAACCGGCGGTGAGGCCGAGCAGGTAGCGATCACGACGGACACGGGCTACTTCTGGT
The DNA here is from genome assembly GCA_028285365.1 of Thermoanaerobaculia bacterium. GTDB lineage: Bacteria > Acidobacteriota > Thermoanaerobaculia > Multivoradales > Multivoraceae > JANQPS01. The sequence goes on from JANQPS010000354.1 coordinate 9,716, forward strand.
TCTTCGATCCGTCCAACGTCGAGATCGTGGTCAAGGTCCTGGACGGCTGCGGTTTGACGAACGCCTATTGGGTGTTTGCCGGTGGCTTGACCAACGTCGAGGTCGACCTGAGCGTGACCGATACGGTTCGCAACCAGAGCGTGACATACCGCAACACTCTGGGTGATGACTTCCGTCAGATACGCGATACCAGCTCGCTGACGACCTGTCCGTAGCGATCTGGCCACAGCGATCTGGCCGCAGCGATTTGTCCGCAGCGACTTGGCCGACTTGCAGGTTGCCGGGCGAGAGGTGGGCTCGACAGAGCCCGCCTCGTTCGGCGGCCGGCTACCTGCCGCGGCTAGAACTCGATCAGCTCGGTGGTCATCGACTGGAGGTCGACGATCGCCACCCGGTTGCGGCCTGGGTGAGCGCTGGCGCACTCACCAGGACTGACGACGAGGGTGTCGGTCTGCTCCGCCTCTCGTCGGATCCACTCGATGCGTGTCCGGTGCGTGTGGCCATGCAGGATGAGGTCGCAGTCGTCGCGCGTTGCTGCCGGGTCTTCAGGGTCGTGGATCACGAAGATCCGGCGACTGCACCAGGTCAGATCGAGGCTGTGCGAAGCCATCTGGAACCCCATGGACGCGCCACACTCGAGGAGTTCGTCACGGTCGTGGTCGTTGTTGCCAAGGACCGCCGCGGCGGGTGCGTCGAGCGCATGCAGGAGCCGTAGCGTGCTCACGGTCGTGATGTCGCCGGTGTGCACGACGCGGTCGACGCGGGCGTCGTTGAGAACTGCACAGGCGCGCTCGACGTTGACGACCCGGTCGTGCGTGTCGCCGAAGACACCGATGCGCACGGAAACCTTGGATCCGGCGTTGCCGTCAGCTACGACGCAGAGAGGGCGTGGTCGCAGCGACCGAGGAGCAGATACTGGCGGATCGGTTCCGGCGTCGGCATGGTGCGGTTCTCTCCCGCTACGACGCTGATGTAGAGCACGTCAGCGGTAAACACCTCACGCCCAGAGCTCTTGCCGGTGTAGCGCACACTCCAGGAGGAGTTGCCGAAGTGGACGGGCTGAGCCGAGACCGTGAGCTCGTCAGGATAGGCGAGGGAGCCTTGCCACTCGAGCTCGACCTTCTTGAGCATCATGTCCCAGCCGAGCTCGCGCCTCATCTTGCGAATCGGCAGGAGCCAACTCTCCAACGTCTCGTCGACGTAGGTCAGGTAGTGGGGGTTGTACACGACCCCCTGCTGGTCGATCTCTCCGTATCTGACACGAATCTTGTGCTGGAACATCTCTCCTGGCGGCGGCCCTGTGCCGTCGCCCCCCTTCATCCCCAAGGCGAGCTACTGTTTCTCGAAAACGTGGATGGCGCACGCGGAGCCGAGCCCGATGACGTGCGTCAGACCGATCCGTGCGTCGTCGACCTGACGGGCGCCGGCCTCGCCGCGCAGCTGGGTGCAGACCTCGTAGACGTTGGCGATGCCGGTGGCGCCGAGCGGGTGGCCCTTCGATAGCAGCCCACCGGAGACGTTGACGGGAATCCGTCCACCGAGTTGGGCTTCGCCTTCGTTGATCATGCGACCCGCCTCGCCGTCACCACAGAGGCCGAGGTTTTCGTAGTGGAGGATCTCGGCCGTGGCGAAACAGTCGTGGAGCTCGACCAGATCGAGATCTTCGGGACCGCAGCCAGCCATCTCGTAGGCAGCCTTCGCTGCCTCGCGCGTGCACGTGCTCACGTCAGGCATCGTCAGGTCACGCTCCGTCCAGCGGTCGCTCGTGAGTGCCGAGGCGGTCACCTTGACGGCGCGGCTGCCACCCAGCTGCCGCATCTTCTCCTCGGAGCAGAGCACGGCCGCAGCCGAGCCGTCGACGTTGACCGAACACATGAGTTTGGTGTTGGGATAGGCGATCATCTCCGCTCCCATGACCTCGTCCAGAGGAGTCTCGATCTGATAGCGCGCCTTGGGATTCAGTGTCGAGTGATGATGGTTCTTGACCGAAACCTTCGCAAACTGCTCGAAGGTGGTGCCGTACTTGCGGGAGTGCTCCATGCCGGCTTCACCGAAGACGGCGGGCATCGTGCCGGATCCCAAGAGGCCTTCGGTTGGAATGCCCTTGCGCTTGCGACCGCCTCCGAGAAGGCCGGCACCCGCCATCTTCTCCACACCAACAGCCAGAACGACGTCGTAGATTCCAGCTTTGATGGCGATCCATGCCTCCCGAAACGCGGTGGCACCGGTGGCACAGGCGTTGGCACAGTTGACGACCGGAATACCGGTCTGGCCGATCTCCTGGAGAACGCGCTGACCCACCATGGCGTTCGCTTCCATCAAGTTGCCGCAATAGAGAGCCTGCATGTCCTGGATGGTGAGTCCCGCGTCGTCGAGCGCCAACAGGGCGGCTTCGGCGCCTAGCGACGGGACGGTGCGGTCGGGAAACTTCCCGAACTTGATCATGTCGACGCCGATCACATACACGTCATTGGCCATGGTGCTTCTCCTGAGGTCCAGAGGTACGGCTAGAGCGCAAGTCGCCTTTCATCAGGCCGGCTGAAAGAAGTACGCGAGGTACTCGTTGCCCTCAGCGTCTTTGCGGTCGGTCTTCTCGAACACCGTCTTCACGCGCATTCCCATCTTGATCTTCTCGGGGTCGGGCTCGATTCCGATGAGGTTGCCCTTGACCGTGCCGCCGCCGTCCAGATCGACGACCGCCGAAACGTATGGCACCTCGATGCCCGGGAAGGAGCGATGGACGATCGAGAAGACGTAGAGCTCACCTTCGTTCGCCAGGGCAAATGGCGTCATCTGGTCACGGGCGCCACATGCAGAGCACACGTTGCGCGTTCCGACGAAGACCGCCTCGCACTGACCACACCGCGAGCCTTGAAGGTAGGGCTCTTCACTCTCCGGGATGATGAGGTGAGGAACGGCTGGAAGAAGTGGGGAAGGGCTCGTAGACATGGACTCGCCTCCTGAGACGACCAGTCACTGACGAGTCGGATCAGGCACCTGATCCGCGACTGCAGTGGGATTGGGGGCTGACTCGGCTACCTGGACAGCTGAGCTCGTTGCGAAATTCTCGCGAGACTCCGCCTGGGAGTCAACCGACCGGTCGGTCGGGCTCTGGTCCGTGGCCGGGGCTCCGCTCTACGCGCCCTGAGCGATTCTCCAGATCTGCGCTACGAAGAAGCACAGTCCGAATCCCATGAACAGCGGCAGGAGAGCAGCCACTGCAGTCCATTTGACGTTGCGGGTCTCTTTCCAGATCGTGTAGATCGTCGTCGAGCACGGGTTGTGCACCAGGCTGAAGAGCATGAGATTGACGGCCATCAGCAGCGTAAAGCCGCCTGCCGTCAGGAGGTCGGACGTCGCAGCCTGCGAGTCCAGTTCGAACATCACGCCTGCACCGGCGCCCACTCCTTCGGCACCGGTGACGAGCACGGTCAGCATGAGAATTGTCGGAATGATGATCTCGTTGGCCGGGATCGCGATGATGTAGGCGAGCAGGATGATGCCCGAGAGTCCGAGCAGAGCACCAAACGGGTTGAGCACGGCGATCAGCCACTGCGCAAGGCTGGCATCGCCCACCGGAATGTTGGAGATCAGCCAGATCGCGGCGCCGGCCGGCAGCGCGAAGATGACCGCTCTCCAGAGCACGATCAGAGTCCGGTCGATGATCGAGGTGTAGAGGGTCTGCAGGATCCGAGGCGGTCGATACGGCGGGAGCTCCAGGCTGAAGGCAGAGACCTCGCCGCGCAGTACCGTGTGAGACAGCAGCCACGAGACGATGAACGTCAGGACGATTCCGAGCACGGCGATGGAGACGACCGCCAAAGCCGACACGGCACCTGCCAGCGCGGCGGGGGCAAGGGTGCCTACGAAGATCGACGCGATCAGGATCTGGGTTGGCCAGCGTCCGTTACACAGTGCGAAGTTGTTGGTGATGATCGCGATCAGACGTTCCCGAGGAGAGTCGATGATGCGTGTCGACACGATCGCGGCAGCGTTGCATCCCCAACCCATGGCCATGGTCAGTGCCTGCTTGCCGTGGGCGCCCGCTCTCCGAAAGAGCCGATCGAGGTTGAAGGCGACTCGTGGCAAGTAGCCGAAATCTTCGAGCAGGGTGAACAACGGGAAGAAGATCGCCATCGGCGGCAACATCACGCTGACGACCCAGGCGGTTCCGAGATACATGCCGTCCAGCAGCAAGCCGTCGAGCCACCAGGGAAGCCCGGCTGCTGCCGACAGACCCTTGAGCCAGGGATGGACCGTGTCGAGAAACAGCGTCGCCAGCATCGACGAGGGGACGTTCGCACCGGCTATCGTCAGCCAGAAGATCCCCGCGAGAATCGCGAGCATGAGAGGGAAACCGAACACTCGACTGGTCACCACCCGGTCGATCGTGCGATCGAAGTCGAAGCGGGGTTTCTCGCCCGCCGGAGTTGCGGCACGATCGGCTAGACGCGCGGCTTCGGTATAGATGGCTTCCATCACTCGCTGGTGGAAACCGTCGCCGAGGTGCCAACGAAGTGATTGCGCAGTTGCGAGCAGGGCGTCGGCGCTGCGGTGTCCGGCGCTGCCCTGGTCCGGCTTCGCGTAGCCCGGATCCTGCCCAGGCCGTTCGTCAGAGTCGAGGCTGAGACCCTGTTCCTCGTCGCCGGATGTGCCGAGCTGGCCGAGGGATCCGTCACTGACCGCCTGGCTGATGTGCTCGTCGCCGTCGAGCAGCCTCAGCGCGACCCAGCGAGCGTTCGGGAGATCCGGGTAGAGGCCCTCGATCTGTTCGGCAACGGCGCTGACGCTCTTGTCGAGGTCGCGGGAGTTGGCGCCGAGGCGCAACGGCTTGGCGCGGTGCTCGCCACGCGCGACCTCGAGGACGGCAGCGCGGAGCTCGTCCAGACCCTTGCCGTAACGGGCCGAGGTTTCGACGACCGGGACGCCCAGATCGCGCGCCAGGCGTCTCGAGTCGACGTCGAGACCGATCCGTCGAG
>JANQPS010000358.1 GCA_028285365.1 Thermoanaerobaculia bacterium
ATGATCCGGGACCTGACCGAGTCGGCGGTCGTCATGGTCCGGGAAGAGCGTCGGGTGCAAGTACGCGAAGAAGCCAAGTCACGGGCCGAGGAGCGACTCCTGGACGCTCTGCTCCCCGTGACGCCAGCCTCACCGATCCAGGTTCAGGACCCCGGCGAGCCCGACACCTCGATGAGTGATACGCGCGAAAAGCTGCGCGCCAAGCTCCGCGCCGGAGCCCTCGACGAACGAGTCGTGGAGGTCCAGGTCGAGGACGGATCCAATCCCAGCTTCGAGATGATCACGCCGCAGGGAGTCGAGGCGATCGGACTCGATCTCAAGGAGATGATGCCGGGCTTCTTCAACAAGCAGAGCCAGAAGTCGCTACGCGTCAGCGAGGCCCGCGAGATCCTCATCCAGCAGGAGGCCGAGAAGCTGATCGACCGGCAGCACGTCGCCGACGAGGCGCGTCGCCGCGTCGAAGAGAGTGGCATCGTCTTCCTCGACGAGATCGACAAGATCTGCGCCCGTGAGAATCAGCACGGCCCCGATGTCTCCAGAGAGGGTGTCCAGCGCGACCTGTTGCCGGTCGTCGAAGGCACCACGGTCGCGACCAAGCACGGTCCCGTCAAGACCGATCACATCCTCTTCGTGGGCGCCGGAGCCTTCCACGTTGCCCGTCCGTCCGACATGATTCCGGAGCTGCAGGGCCGGTTTCCGATTCGAGTCGAGCTCGAGGCGCTCTCCGAAGAGGATCTGCTCAAGATCCTGAAAGAGCCACGCGGTTCACTGACCATGCAGTATCGGGAGCTGCTCAGCACCGAAGGTCTCGAGTTGGAGTTCACCGACAGCGCGCTCGAGTCGATCGCCAGTCTGGCCGCCAAGGCCAACGCAGGTATGGAGAACATCGGCGCCCGCAGACTCGCTACGTTGATGGAGAAGCTCCTGGAAGAGGTGTCGTTCGAGGCACCGGCCATGAGCGGGGTCGTCATGACCATCGACGAAGCCTACGTCGAGCGAGCGCTCAGCGGCCTCGTCGAAGATCGCGATATCAGCAGCTACGTCCTTTAGCAGTCACCAGGCAAACATCGCATGAGTCATCGAATCTCGGTCACCACGCGCCACCTCAGGCCAGGTCGCCCTCTCGTGGGTGCCCTCATGCTGTGCGCCCTTCTGGCTGGCTGCGGCAAGAAGGGCGATCCACTACCTCCGCAGCGGTTCAACCCTGCGATCACTCAGGACCTGACTCTGAGTCAGCAGGGGGATCTCTTGGTGGTCCGCCTCGGATATCCCCAGACCACGGCGTCGGGAACGGTCCTGCCGGGGCTACAGGGACTCGAGCTGTGGAGGATGGAATCGTCTCCCGACGTCGATCTCGCCACGATGCCGGAGTCGCTGTTTGCGAGTCGTGCGGATCGCCTGCTCACGTTGAGCGAGGGCGAGCTGCGTAGCTCCGTCACCGGCAATCGCATTGTCGCCAGGTTTCCGATCACACCCGAGATGTCCGACGCCGAGGCCCAGGTCTTCGCGATTCGCACGGTCAGCACGACCGGGGAACCGTCCGACTACTCCAATCGGGTCGCCATGGTCTTGGGTCCGGCACCACTGCCTCCGAACCAGCTGGAGGTCACGGCTCGCGACGTCGGGATCGAGCTCAGTTGGACGGCTGCTGAAGGCGAGACCGAGTTCTCGGTGTATCGACGCGGGGCACGCGACCGAACGTATGCAGCGCCCATCGGTCGAGTGACCGCCGGCGATCCACTGACGTATCTCGACCAGGACGTCGACTTCGGCCAAAGCTACTTCTACACGGTGCGCAGCATCGCCAACCAGGAGCCACTGGTCGAGAGTGCGGCTGCCGTCGAGGTCGAGATCGACTACCAGGACCGTTTCGCTCCGCCACCACCAACCGGACTGAACGCGCTGCCGGAGCCAGGTCGGGTGCGTCTGGTCTGGGAGCCGAGTCCCGCTGATGACGCGACCGGCTACATCATCTACCGCCAGGACCCGAGAGCGGAGTTCCGCCGGATCACCGACAATCCCACTTCGGCGCTCGAGTACCTCGACACCGGCCTCTCCCCTGGACAGAGTTATGCGTACCGTCTCAGCGCAATCGACGGCAACGGCAACGAAGGCGAACCGAGTTCCGAGGTCCAGGCCACCATCCCCGAGTAGCCTGGCGAGCCATCGGGCCTGGCCTCGGCATGCCGTATCAGACGGAGTGGTTCACGGCGTGACTCCAGCTGAAGAACCCTGGTCTGAACACCCGTGATGAACCGTCAGTTCTTCAAGCTCACGGGAGCTGGTAACGATTTCATCGGTCTCGTCGAGCCTGACCGGGAGCCTTCGCCCTCAGCCATCAGGACGTGGTGCCGAAGGAGGCTCTCAGTTGGCGCGGACGGGCTGTTCGTGCTGTCGCGGCTCGATCCGAAAGACTCGGCGAGCCGGGTTCGCATGCGGCACTTCAATCCGGACGGGCAGGGCGCAGATCTCTGTGTCAACGGAGTCCGCTGCGCGGCTCGCCTCACATTCGAGCTCGGTTGGGCCAGTGAGGACGTGGTCATCGTCACCGATGCAGGCGACATCCAGGCCCGTCCCGAAGGACGCGATGCGATCCGATTGACGCTCGACGCCGGCCCCTACCCCTCTCGCGCTCTCGATCTCGACTTCGCTATCGACGGTCGACCCGCTCCGCCATGCTGGATGCTCACCGTCGGGGTTCCACACCTCGTGGTGCCCTGTCCTGGGCCCGCCGCTGATGTTCCAGTCGCTGCACTCGGCCCGCGCTTGAGGAGCCACCGGGCGCTCGGGTCGGCCGGGGCCAACGTCAACTTCGCCGTCGGCCTGGAAACTGCGGGGCTCGAGACCGCCGGGCTCGAAGGACTCGAGATCAGGACCTTCGAACGAGGAGTCGAAGGCGAGACTCTGGCCTGCGGCAGCGGGGTCCTGGCCGTCGCGTCAGTCGCCTTGGAGCACTACGACGCGAGGTTTCCGCTCAAGATCACAACCCGAGCCGGACATGAGTTCGAGATCTCTGAGCACGCCGGACGCTGGCAACTCTGTGCCCACGCGCAGCTCATCGCGCGAGGCGAGCTCATCGAGAGTCCCCAGGCCCCGGACACGGCACCTGCTCGAGTCGGACACCTGCGACGGGAGCCGAGGCCGTAGAGCCTGGACGCCGAGACCGAAACGAATCGACACCACGTCCGCCACGGGCTGCTAGGCTTCGCCGCCCATGACCGAATTCGCCCCAGTCGAGCAACAGCTCCAACTCCTCCGCCGCGGCGCGGCAGACCTCGTCGACGAGAAGCAGCTCGCCGAGAAGCTCGAGCGCTCACGCAAGTCCGGCAAGCCCCTGACCATCAAGACGGGCTTCGACCCGACCGCTCCCGACCTGCATCTCGGACACACGGTCCTCCTGCGCAAGATGCGGCACTTCCAAGAGCTGGGGCACCGCGTCATCTTCCTGATCGGTGACTTCACCGGCATGATCGGTGACCCGACCGGGAAGAAGGCCACGCGCCCACAGCTGACCAAAGAGCAGGTCCTGGAGAACTCCGAGACCTACAAGCGTCAGGTGTTCGGCATTCTCGATCCTGAAGTGACCGTGATCGAGTACAACAGTCGCTGGCTCGACGAGCTGGGCGCGCACGGCATGGTCAAACTCGCCGGCTCGTACACCTTGGCGCGGATGATGGAGCGCGATGACTTCCGGACGCGCTACGAGAGCCATCAGCCCATCAGCTTGCACGAGATGCTCTATCCGTTGGTTCAGGGTTACGACTCGATCGCACTGGAAGCCGACGTCGAGCTCGGCGGTCACGATCAGATCTTCAACCTCCTCGTCGGGCGCGACCTCATGCGTGAGCGAGGCATGGAACCGCAGGTCGTGCTGACCGTGCCGCTCCTCGTCGGAACCGACGGCACCGACAAGATGTCGAAGAGCCTCGGCAACGCCATCGCCGTCGAAGACTCCGCAACGGAGATGTTCGGACGGACGATGTCGATTCCCGATGCTCTCATGTGGGACTGGCTCCTGCTGCTGACCGACACACCCGAAGGGGAGATCGCCCAGCTCCGCCAACAGGTCGAGAGCGGCGAGAATCCCAAAGCGGTCAAACAACGGCTCGCCCGCTCGATCGTCGAGGGTTACTGGTCCGCTGAAGACGCGACCAAAGCCCAGGAAGAGTTCGATCGAGTGTTCAGCCGGGGTGGCCGTCCCCAGGACATCGAGTCGGTCGTCCACAGCGGCCCACGGCTGCTCACGGCCGTCCTCGCCGAGACTGGGCTAGCATCGAGCAAGTCAGAGGCTCGTCGCCTGGTCCAGCAAGGCGCGGTATCCATCGATGACGAACGTGTCTCCGATCCATTCCATCAGGTGCCCATGCGCGACTCCGCCTACCTGTTCAAGGTCGGCAAGCGCCGGTTCCTCGAGATCACGCTCCAAGAGCCTGAAGACGCGAGCTGACGCCGGGGCTCTTGGGAGAGCCGTGAGAAGGCGAACTGCCTGGGCAACCGCGGTCGCTTCGATCTGGCTGGTGACCCTGCCAACGCTTGGCCAGAAGCCTGAGGGGCCGACCCTCGAGGGCCGAGTCTTCGACGTCAACTACCAGCTCCAGGTGTCGCCGGAGATCGACTCCGGGACGGCCAGCGTCTCGCTCTTTGCTGCTGCAGAAGAGCTCGCGCAGCTGGAAAAGCTGATTCATACCGACCTCGACCACACCTCGGAAGGGTCCATCGCGCAGCTCAACGAACAGGCGGGCGAGAGCGTCGCGCTGGACTCGCGCGCCTTCGAGCTGCTGGCGCGAGCCAGGGAGTATTGCCAGTGGTCCGCACAGGCTCACGGACCCCTGGGCGGTAATCTCTACGGTCTCTGGGGCCTGCACCGATCCGTGGGTGGGCCACCAACTCCCTCGATGCTGCTGCAGCAGGTACCTCGAGTTCGCTGCGATCTCGTTC
>JANQPS010000359.1 GCA_028285365.1 Thermoanaerobaculia bacterium
GCGCCATGGGCATGAACGATCCCGACGCCGCCGACAATCCCCAGTTTGCTCTCAATGTGATGCGGTGGCTTGCAGAGCCGATCCACGAGTGAGAGGGCCGAACGACCGAAGACCGACGTTTGGCGTCAATCCCTCTCGTAGAACGTCTTCGCGACGTCATCGAGCAGGGGCTTCCAGTTCTTCCACGTGTGCCCGGCGTCGACCTCGAGGTACTTCATGTCGTAACCCTTGTCGTCGAGGATGCGTTGGAGTTCTCTGGAGCTGGATTCGTTGTCGCGACGGGTACCGGTGCTCAAGAAGATGTGCAGGTCCTTCTTGGGCATTCGGCTCCAGAGTTGGTGCATGTCCGGGATCGGGTGCAGCGCTGGGGACTGCATGGCGATACCGCGAAAGGTCTCGTGGGCGAGCAGGCCGAAACAGGCTGAGTTGAGTCCTCCGAACGAGAGGCCGAGGATCGTGCGCGCCTCGCGGTCACGGGCCACTGGATAAGACGCTTCGATGTGAGGCACGAGTTCGTTCATGTAGAACTCGATGTAGCTGTCGTTGCAGAAGAACTGTGAGTTGCGTCGATTGTTCTCGAGATCGTGGGGGTCGCGGTTGTCGACGAAGACCGCAACGACCGGCTCGATGGTGCCCTCTTCGATCAGTTCGTCGAGCACCTCGTGAAACTCGCCGGCCTCGATGTACCACTGACCGTCCGTGACGTAGAGCACCGGAAGATCCGCGTGCTTTCCCGGCGGGGAGTAGACCCGATACTGGAGGTCGTAGCCCAACTCCTGGCTCGAGATGATCTGGTTGGGACCGAGCGTGCCCTGAAGCGCCGCGGATGACGAAGCGAACAAGAACGGCACCCCCGCCAACGCGAGTAGCGACAGTCGATTGGAGATCTGCATGGGAGCCTCTGCAAAGGGGGTAGGAGTGAGGGATCGATTCACACGGCTCAGGTCACGGCGAGTCGCGTTGCAGGTCGACGTGGCTACGTTAGCCGGTCTCGAGGAGTCGAATGGTGAGTTCCGAAGGTCTCGGGTCGTCGTCGTGACGGAATGCAAGATCGCCGTGGTCGACGACGCGGCCGGGTGACCGGCCAGGTGGTCGAACTCGCCGCTGACTGGTTTCGGCTGGATGCGGTCGAGACCCGATACAGAGCGTGGTCCGACCGCGGCGGGCCCGATCCTGCCGCGACGGACCTACTTCTTCTTCGGAGGTAATGTGTTCGTGTACTCGTAGCTCCGTGTCAGCCACTCTCCGAGCTTCACGGAGTCGCGCAGCAGCGCGTCGGGCACTTCGACGTGCTCCTTGATGTTGGCGCCGTAGTTCTTGAAGGGGATGGCGTCGAAGTCTTCGACGAACTGCTCCGTGTCGGCTTTCGACAGCCGCAGACCGAGGCGCCCGTCTTTGGTGAGCGAGCTGAACATGTAGCCGTTGGTCGACGTGTGCGGCAGCTTGACGCCGCCCTTGAGCGCGAACGCCGTTTGCGTCGCGATCGCCTGCTTGTACAGATCGAGCTGGTCTTCGGGAACTCGGTCAGGGGTCTTGGCCATCAACGGACTCCTTCGTGTGCTGAGACTGACGGTGAGCCCCGGGGACTAGCTCAATCGCAGCAGTCCGTTTCGGTCCTGATCGGTTTGGTGTGAACGACCGGTAGCGACGTTTTGGCTCGCACTGCGTTGGGAGGGTGGTGGCTCGATCCGCTGAGACCGAACCGAGCTAGGCGCGACTCCTCGATTGGAGGACCGCCGCAGCCCCCAACAGAAGAGCAAGGAGCAACATGGCCCAGATCGACAGCGTCGGAATCGCTGCGATTGCGAGCGCGGGCCCTCCGAGAGCGACAATTCGGCCGTCGGTGGTGAGGTCGTGATCACCGGTCTCACCGTCGGCGAGATCGAGCGTGGCCGTTGCGAGTATCTCGCCGCCGATAACTCGGGTGCCGAACGTGGCGGACAACGTGTACCAGTGGAGACTCGGATCGCTAGGTGTCGGTCCGTATGCGCGGTAGGCAGCGTCCGTCAGGTTGGTGACGCCCTCGTAGAAGATCGTGACAGTGGCGGCCGTGCAGTCGAGCTCGAAGGAGAGCGGACTCCTCACCTGGTTGAGGGTAGCGGCCGGGACGGCGTCATCCGGCAGCGTGGCGATGTCGATAGCGGTCACGTTCTCGTTGCGACAAGAGCCTGTTCCGCCCAGCGGCCACGTGGAATCCCTGTGGTCTGTAGTGGGCTGACCTGAGTACGTTGGTGCCGGGTTGGAGTCTGTCGAGACCAGACAGAGATAGGACCCTTCAGTCGACGGCAGTGAAGTCACGTTGGTCTGGTACGCGTCTCCGGTTCCGTCGTCGTTGCAGTCGCCAAGATTGACAGCACCGTTCTCGGTGTCGTTGTCGACTCCATCGCCGTCATCGTCGCCAGGTAGGAGCGGGTCGATGAGTAGGGAGCCTGTGGCCGTGGCGGGATCGAAGTTTGTTCCGCCGCTGTAGTTGGCTTCGATCGAGTAGCTACCGGATGGCAAGCTGGCCGGCAGCTGGTACGTGACCACGGCGTTGCCGTTAGTGAGTGTGGCCGAGGTGACTGCGCTCCCGATGGGCGTTGTACCTGACACGACCTGAAAGGTGACCGTACCTTGATTGACGACGATGCTCGAGGTAGTGGCAGCGCTGAGCGTGATGGGTTGCGCGATGTCACTGAACGAGACCGTGACGGGATCGACCACCATGCTCGTCATCAAGGGCTCGAGAGACGTGTCGTCGTCTGTTGCACTGTTGTTGGACACGACCGGGTCGGTGACCGAGGCGGCAACTGTGGCTGTGTTGCTGAGCGTGCCGGTGGCCGCCGGATCGATGTCACACGTGACCGTGTAGTTCACCGAGCTGCCGGCTGGCATCGAGAGGGTGTCGCCGAGGGCAGCACCGGCAGAGGCCGAGTTACCGCTCGCGCCGCCAGTTGCCACACTGGTCCAGGAGCAGGTGAGCACAGCCGCAAAGGTGTCAGTGACGCCAACGCTGGGATCATCGCTGGGGCCGGCATTGGCTGCGCTAATGGTGTAGGTGAGCTGCTGACCCGGGAAGGCCGCCGTCACCCCGTCGGTTTTTGTGACTGAGATGTCGGCTTCCGGAGTGAGGGTTGTGTCGTTGTCGGTTGCGCTGTCGTTGCCAGGAAGTGGATCAGTGACCGAGGCGGTAGCGGTCGCCGTGTTGCTGAGCGTGCCGGTCGTCGCGGGATCGATGTCGCAGGTGACCGTGTAGGTCACCGAACTGCCGACCGGCATCGAGAGGGTGTCCGCTAGTGAGGCTCCAGTCGACGAAGAGTTGCCGGTGGCACCATCGGCCGCGATGCTGGTCCAGGAGCAGGTGAGCGATGAGGGGAAGACGTCAACGACGCTGACGGCAGGGTCGACACTGGGTCCGGCATTGGCTGCGACGATGGTGTAGGTGAGCTGCTGGCCGGGAACCGCGGTCGTGAGGCCGTCGGTCTTGGTGATCGAGGTGTCGGCCTCTGGCGCGAGGGTGGTGTCCGCATCCGTGGCGCTGTCGTTGCTCACGGTCGGGTCGTTCACTGAGGCGCTCACGGTGGCCGTATTGGTGAGCGTGCCGGTAGCCCCTGGATCGATGTCACACGACGCCGTGTAGGTGACAGAACTGCCAGCTGGCAGCGCCAGTGTGTCCGCCAAGGTCGCGCCAGAAGCGTTCGAGTTGCCGCTCGCGCCCCCCGAAGCCACACTGGTCCAGGAGCAGGTGAGCACGGCCGGGAACGCGTCGGTGATCGCCACACTGGGATCGTCGCTCGGGCCGGCATTGGCTGCGGTGATGGTGTAGGTGAGCTGCTGCCCGGGGATTGCGGTGGTCACACCGTCGGTCTTGCTCACGGATACGTCGGCTTCCGGGCTCACGACGGTATCGCTGTCCGTAGCGCTGTTGTTCCCTGGCGTCGGATCGCTGGTCGAGGCGGTGACCGTCGCGGTGTTCGTGAGCGTGCCGCTGGCTGCCGGATCGATAGCGCAGGTGGCGGTATAACTCACCGAGCTGCCCGATGGCATGGACAGCGTGTCGGCGAGTATGGGGCCAGCGGACGAAGAGTTGCCCGTGGCGCCACCGGCCGCCACGCTCGTCCAGGAGCAGGTGAGTGCCGACGGAAAGGTGTCGGCAACGCTGACCGATGGATCGTCACTCGGACCATTGTTCGTGGCCACGATGGTGTAGGTGAGCTGCTGGCCAGGTACGGCCGTCGTGAGGCCGTCAGTCTTGGTGATCGAAAGATCCGACTGCGGCGTCAGCACGGTGTCGGCGTCGGTTGCCGAGTTGTTTCCCGGCGAGAGATCGGGGATTGGCGAGCTGACGGTCGCCGTGTTGCTGAGCGCGCCGGTTGCCGCCGCGTCGATGGCGCATGTGACGGTATACGTGACCGAGCTGCTTGCGGGCATCACCAGCGACTCGAGAAGCGCCGGGCCGGCTCCGGACGAGTTACCCGTGGCGCCGCCCGAGGCGACACTGGTCCAGGAGCAGCCGAGCGCTAGCGGAAAGGTGTCTGAGACGCTGACCGGTGCCCAATTTGGACCCGCATTGCTCGCGACGATGGTGTACTGAAGCTGCTGCCCAGGGATCGCTGAAGTCAGACCATCACTCTTGGTCACACCGAGATCTGCGGAGCCCACGACGATGTTGACTGGGTAGTCCTCGACTTCGCCGTCAGTTGCGAGACCCCTGGGAGTCAGGCCTCCTGAGGAGTGGAGCCGGAAACGGCCGTAGGTTGCTCCAATCGTCGCGCTCGGCGGCACCGAGATGCTGACGACTTGCGTTGTGCCGTTGGTGGTGAAGTCCGTGATGACCTGCTCACCGCTCTCGTCGAAGGATCCGTTCTGGTCGAAGTCGATCCAAGCGTTGAGGATGGCTCCTGCGGTTCCGGTGACGGTGATGAACTGAGTGACCGACAAGGCAAGCTCGCCGCCTGGTATGGAGACGCCGTCTTCGTCGTCGCTGCCGTCGCTATCGTCTCCGTCGGATGTTGCCGACGGTTGGCCGTCACTTTCGGAGTCGACCGAAGCGCCCAGGAACACCGTTGCGCCGGTGTTGGGCACCAGGTGACGAGCTCCGTCGCTAGCCAGGAGCGTTGGGTACTCGCCCGCGGTCGACAGCAACGGATCTGGAGCGTCTCCATAGTCGGCTCGCTGGACGTCTATGGAAATCGAGGCCGTGTCGTTGGTGAGGTCGTCGTCCGGTG
>JANQPS010000382.1 GCA_028285365.1 Thermoanaerobaculia bacterium
GCTGACCAACTTCCAGGCGGACTCCGAGAAGATCACCTCCGACGAGCTGATCGGCCGGCTTCTCGAGCAGGTTCCCGTCGAACAGTCGGGTATGTGAGCGGGCTCCGATGACAGCGAGCACGGCGAGATTCCTCGATCCGAAGGTCCTGGCGCGAATCTCGAGCCTGGATCTGCTCGCGAAGACCGTCGTCGAGGGCTTCATCAGTGGCCTTCACCGATCGCCTTTTCTGGGGCGATCCATGGACTTTGCGGAGTATCGGCCGTACCTGCCGGGTGACGACATCCGACAGATCGACTGGAAGCTCTACAGTCGGACCGATCGCTACTACGTGAAGGAGTTCGAGGGCGACACCAACACGAACCTGAACCTCATGCTGGACATCTCGAAGTCGATGGACTTCGGGACCGGCGCCTTGAGCAAGTTCGACTACGCCCGCACTCTGACGGCCTGTCTGGGCTATTTCGCCAATCGTCAGCGAGATCGCATCGGCTTGATCACGTTCGACGACGACGTTCGACTGCACATTCCGCCGGCGGCGAAACACGTCGATCTGGTGCTCCAGAGCCTCGCGACCCTGGCGCCTGGTGGAGACAGCGATCTGCGCCTGCCGGTCAGCAAGGTCGGCTCCCGCCTGCGTCGACGCAGCATCGTGGTGCTCATCTCCGACTTCTACGAGCCGCCCGAGTCGGTGCTCACAGCGGTAGGGGGGCTCAACGCCCGCGGCAACGACGTGATCCTGTTTCACATTCTCGATCCGGCCGAGCTCGACCTACCGTACGACCAGCCGCTCGATCTGCAGGATCTCGAGACCGGAGACAAGGTCTCGGTGGTCCCGGATGCTCTGCGAGATCAGTATCGCGAGCTGGTCCGATCTCACATCGACGAACTGAGCCGGAGCTTTACCAAGCTCGGCATCGACTACAACGTCATCGACACCTCGAAGCCGCTCGACTTTGCGCTCTACAACTACCTCTCGGCTCGTCTGTGGAGTCAGAAGTGTCGGTGAGCCCGAACCCCGCAGCTCACGTGGCCTTGGCGTCACGACCCGTCCTTACCAGGCGACTGCCTCTTCTCCCGCACGCTGATCGGATGACATCGATTCCATGACGTTTCTCGCTCCAGCATTCCTCGTCGGTCTCCTCGGATTGGCCCTTCCCGTAGCTCTCCACCTGCGGCGCAAACGCTCTCAGGAAGCCCTGCAGTTTCCGTCGCTGATGTTCATCTCGAAGGTGCCGTACCGTTCGTTGCGACGTCGTCGCCTCCAGGATCGCATGCTGTTGGCCCTCCGATGCCTCGCCTTGGCGCTCCTGGTTCTTGCTTTTGCGCAGCCAGTCCTGCGCGGTGCGGCGGGAGAGCGCGGTGCCGAGAGTGCAGACATCCTGATTCTCCTGGACCGCAGCTACAGCATGGCAGGTGGTGAGCGTTGGAGCACCGCACAGCGGCTCGTGGGCGAGTCGCTCGACGGTATGGGTGAGGCCGACCGGGTCTCGTTGATCCTCTTCGACGATCGCGCCGAGATCGTGGCGTCTGACGGTGGAGGCCAGCGCGACGCGGAGCGTGTGCGAGTCGCAGTCCAGACCGCAGAGCCCACTTCGGCGACCACCAGCTACGCGGTGGCTCTCAGGGCAGCGAGACGCCAGCTGCTCGACGAAGAGGCCGAGCAGGCGCGGGTGGTCATCGTGAGCGACTTCCAGCGCAACGG
>JANQPS010000392.1 GCA_028285365.1 Thermoanaerobaculia bacterium
CGAACCCGGCGCGCCGTAGGCAGTCTGCACCCATCACCCCGTCAGCGGTGAGCCAGTGCGGGCTCGGGAGCCGCGCGCTTCGAAGCGCTTCGTGCAAGGTGCTCAGCATCACGAATGCGCGCTCGGTAGACCGCGGCCGCGCGCCGAGCGCCAGCGCCCTCTCGACGACGTCGTCGCTACCTTTGAGCCCAACGCGCCCACCCAGTCCCGCAATCGGATTGATGACAAAACCCAATCGGCGAGAGTCGGTGAAGGTGTCGGTGGTTGCGTGTGCCACGGTGAGAACTCAGCGCACGGCCTGCAGTCCGCCGAGTCGGATCTCGCTGGAGAGATAACCCTCCTCGACGGGTTCACGGTGGCAGAGGTCGGTCGAGAGGTACTTGGCGTTGGAGTCGGGCAGCACGGTCAACACCGCCCTGCCCGGCGGCGACTCGAGCGCCAACTTGACCGCGCCGAGGAAGTTGGCTCCCGACGAGATCCCGACCGCTAAACCCAGAGAGCGACACAACTCCTGCGCCATGATGATGGCGTCACCGTCCCACACGTCGACGATCTCATCGAGCTCGTCCAGGTCGACGATGGCGGGCACGAACTCGTCGGAGATCCCCTGGATGCGATGCGCGCCGACGCAGTGGCCCTCGCGCAGCGTGGGAGAGTTCGCGGGCTCGAGCGGATGCACGCGCACTTCGCTGTCGAGCGATCGCAGGTGACGCCCGACGCCCATGACCGTTCCGCCGGTGCCGACTCCGGCCACGAAAGCTCCCGCTGCCACGCCGAATTCGGCGAGTTGTCGTGAGATCTCGGGGCCAGTGGTCAGCTCGTGGGCCTCGATGTTGATCGGGTTGTCGAACTGGCGCGGGAGGAAAACGCGCTCGTGCTCGGCGGCCCAGCGCTCCGCCATCTCGACGGCGCCCAGGAAGCCTCCCTGGGCGTGCGAAACGGGGACCACCGCGGCACCAAAACTCTCGAGCAGGTCGACTCGCTCGTGGCTCATCCAGTCGGGCATGTAGATTCGCACGCCGTGGCCGAGAGCACAGCCCAGCGCAGCGAAGGCGATACCCGTGTTGCCGCTCGAGGCTTCGGCAATGGTGTCACCCGGACGCAGAGCACCACACTCGTACCCGCGTCGGAGGATGTGCGCGGCCATGCGGTCCTTGACGCTGCCGGTCATGTTCTCGGCCTCGTACTTGGCGTAGACCTCGAGGTCGAGACCTCGGTACTCGAGCTCGATGCGCAGCAGCGGCGTGGACCCGATGAGGGGCGCCAGAGCGTCGACGCGATCGATCTCGGGTGAGAGGACGATAGGCATGTCTCTAGAGCCCTCGAGTGGAGATCTCGAAGAACGGAGGTCCACTCTAGAGGGATCGCGACAGAGACAGCACTCAGGGAATACCGAAGACTCGCTTCAACTCGAACGCCCGGGAAAGCGTCGCAGCACGTCGAGCACAAAGTCGATGTCGGCGGGCGTGTGGTCGGCTGAGATCTGGAAACGGATCTCTTCGTCGCCGCGCGGCACGACCGGAAAGTTGAGACCGGTGGCAAGGACGTCGTGGTCGTAGAGGTGACTCACGAGCTGCGCCGTCAGCTCGGTGTCGCGCACCATGAGTGGCACCACCGGATGGGGGCCGGGAATGGTCTCGTAGCCCAACGCGACCAGACCCTCCTCGAACCGGGCTGTCATCGCGCTGAGGTGTGCGAGCAGTTCTCGCCCACGCGCGCTGTCGAGCAGTTCTACGGCGGCATGCGCCGCAGCGGCTTCGGCCGGAGTAATCGGATTCGAGTAGATGTAGAACGGCGACGTCTGTCGGAGGTAGTCCGTGAGCACCTTGGAGCCAACCACGTAGCCGCCGTTGACGCCGAGCGCCTTGCCCAGGGTCCCGACGAGCACGTCGACCTGCACTCCACACATCTCTTCGGTGCCCCGCCCGGTCTCGCCGAAGGCCCCGACTCCGTGCGAATCGTCGACCACGAGAACCGCGTTCTCGGCAAAACGCTCGTCGTGGGAACGCACCAGGTCTGCTATCTCGGCCAGCGGAGCGTAGTCGCCCCGCATGCTGAAGACACCGTCGGTGACCACCAGAGCACGCTTGCAACCAGCTTCGGCAGCGTCGAGCAGCCCCTTTTCGAGCCCGGCCAGATCGAGATGACCGTAGATGTGACGCTGTTTCGGACGCGCGAGGCGAGCCGCATTGATGATGCAGTTGTGATTGAGCTCGTCGCTGATGACCGCCGTTTCGGGAGTCACGAGCGGGGGCAGGACTCCCATCACCGTGGCATACGCGGAGCTCCAGATCATCGCCGACTCGCGGTGATGGAATCCGGCGAGGCGGCACTCGAGCTCGACGTGCGGAGCGTAGGTACCGCTGATGAAGCGCACCGCCTGGGGACCGGTGCCAAAACGTTCGACCGCCGCCTCTTCGGCAGCACACAGCTCGGGTCGCAGCGCCATCCCCAGATAGCCGTTCGAGCTCATGCGCAAGAACTCGCGGTTTCCCTGCGACGCCAGTATGTAACGAGGACCCCGCTCGCTGGTCGCCGGCCGGACCTGGACGGTGACGCTTTCGCTTCCCTTGGCTGTGCCGCGCTCCTCGAGCTCGGCGACGTGGGCCGCGAGTGCACTGTCGAGACGTTGGGTACCCATCAGGACCTGCTCCCCTCTTGTTTCACCGAGTGCAGCCGCCGACCGAGCTGCTCGATCATGTCGCGGGTCATCGACTCGAGATCGTAGTGTGGCTTCCAGCCCCACTCCTCGCATGCCGCCGAATCGTCGAGCGAGCGCGGCCAGGAGTCGGCGATCGACTGACGGACCGGGTCGACCTCGTAGTCGACCCGTAGCTCCGGCACGTGCTTGCGAATCTCGTCGGCGAGCATCGCTGGGGTGAAGCTCATGGCGGTGACGTTGAAGGCGTTGCGATTGAGCAGGCGCTCCGGGTCGGCCTCCATCAGCTCGATCATGGCCCGCACCGCGTCGGGCATGTACATCATGTCGAGGCAGCTGTCCGGCCTCAGGAAACACGTGTAGTGCCGATAGCGAATCGCCTGGTGAAAGATCTCGACCGCGTAATCGGTCGTGCCACCGCCGGGAAGAGCACCGGCTGAGATCAGACCCGGGAAGCGCAGACCACGGGAGTCGACGCCGAAGCGCCGATGACTGTAGTCACAGAGCAGCTCGCCAGTGACCTTGGAGATACCGTAGATCGTGGTCGGGCGCTGAATCGTGACCTGCGGCGTCTGGTCGCGTGGCGTACTGGGGCCGAAGGCGCCGATGGAGCTCGGAAAGAACACTGCGAGGCGATGCTGACGAGCGACCTCGGGGACGCGATAGAGACCGCCCATGTTGACGTCCCAGGCAAAGCTCGGCCGTTCCTCGGCGACCGCCGAGAGCACTGCGGCGAGGTGATAGACGGTGCCGACGTCGTAGCGCCTGACCACAGCGTCGATCTCTCGACTCCGGGTGCAGTCGACGAGCTCGAAGTGGCCCTCGTCGGTCGCCGCATCGGGCCGATGAAGACGGATGTCGGACGCGACCACGACGTCGTCGCCATAGTGACGGCGCAGCGCGGGCACCAGCTCGGAGCCGATCTGTCCGAGAGCCCCGGTGACCAGAACGCGCTTCACGAAGGCCCACTCGTGTTCGCGAGATTCTGCAGGGTCTCTGCGAGCGAGCCCAGGTGGGCGGAGGAGGGCATCAACGAGCCCAACAGACTGGCACCGAGTACGAGCGATTGCTCGTTGGGTAGACAGAACTGCATGTTGACGAACCGCGCCCGTAACGCCGTCACCTTCTCCGCAACGTCGACGTCGCGCAAGATGACGTCGGCAATGAGCTCGGCGACCTCGCCGAAGTCCTGCGGTCCCATGCCGTAGCGCGTCATCTCGGCGACCCCGAGACGGATTCCGCTCGGCGACGCGAAGCTCGCGTCGTCCGCCAGCGCCTGGTAGTTGACGATGATCTGGTTGCGCTCGAGGCGCCGAGCGACGTCGTCGCCAGAACCGTGGGCAGACACCCGACAGACGACCTGATGAGTGTGGGTAAAACCGTCGCCGGGATCACCTTCGACCACAACACCGAGATCGTGCAGCGACGCCGCCAACGCGCGCGCGTTGCCGAGCACCTGACTCTGATAGTCGCCACGGAACGCATTCATCTCGTAGGTTGCAGCCAGAAGGCCGAGCAGCGTCCCGAGATGGTGGTTGGAAGTGGAGCCAGGAAACGCGCGGTTCTCGATCTGCGCCCACAGCGGCTGCAGTGAGCCCTGGAGGTTGCCAGCGACGACGCCGCGTTGCGGACCGAAGAACGTCTTGTGGGTCGAGCCGGTCACGAGATCGGCACCGTCTTCGAAAGGCGACTGGAAGGCGCCGTAGAGACCCAGCACGTGGGCCATGTCGTAGAGGATCACCGGCCGGTCCTCCCAGTCGGCAACGAGCTGCGCAACTTCGGCCACCGGCTCCGGATGGAGGAACATGCTCTTGCCGAAGACGACGAGATCGGGACGCTGTTCGTCGAGCAGCTCGAGGAGCGCCGGGACGTCGGCACGATAGGGATTCTCGGCGAGCACCGGAATGTTGGTGACCCGGTCGCGACGAGTGGCAGGGTCCCTCTCGACGTAGTTGAAGAGGGCGCCCATCGGTTGAGCGCTCAGGTGACCACCGAGGGTGAGCGCGTTATTGGCCACCCGGCGCAGGCGCGGCTGGTCGCTGGTCTGCCTGCGCAGACGCAAGCGCACCAGCGCCTTGAAGACGACTTCGTTGGCCATCTGTCCGGAGATCGGACGCAGCTCCACGTCGGCGCAGCCGAAGTAGGTGCGGAGCTCGGCGCGGCACTGCTCCTCGACCCAGCGGATGAAGTCGACACCCTGGTAGTAGTAGACCTCCTTGCCATCGACCTTGCGGTGCTCGGCATATCTTCCCGAGGTGTCGGCGATCTCGAGCAGTCGAACGAGCAGGCTGGGGGTCATCTCCGATGGAATCAGGTTGATGGTCTGGGTCTGCCGCCAACGGGTGTTGGCGACGACCTGCCTCACCAGATCCTGGTAGCGGGTGCCGAGGTCCGAGCTGGAGTCGCTCATCGAGCTCTCACCTCCACCGGCGTGAGCTTGTATTCGGGGCAGTCTGCTCGGCGGTCCAGCACGTCGGTGGTGACGTCGTTGGTGCCGGTTTCGGGGAAGTGGAACGACAGGAAGACAGTGCCAGGGGCCACAGCGTCGGTGACGCGCGCAGCGGCGCGCGCAACGCCGAAGTCGCTCTCCACCGTCACCGGATCACCTTCCGCAAGTCCGCGCGCCGCCGCGTCCGCAGGCGAAATCTGCAGCTCGTCTCGCGCTTGTAGCTGGACGTTGGCCGATCGCCGGGTCATGGAACCACAGTTGTAGTGCTCGAGGACACGGCCAGTGATCAGGCGAAGCGGGCGCGCAGGCCCCGCGTGCAGCTGCAGCGCCGGCGACGGCTCGTAGTCGATGCACTGCAGCTCCGCTCGACCGCGCGGGAAACTGCCGACGTGCAGAATCGGCGTGCCCGGATGCAAGGAATCAGGCACCGGCCACTGCAGGCCGTCGATTCCGTTGCCTCGCGCGTCGGGCCCGTCGAGACGTCGGTAGTCGATCCCAGCGTACGGTGCGGAAACGGCAGCGATCTCGGTCATGATCTCGGACGGATGGCCGAAAGACTGCGGCAGCCCCGTCGCGTCCATGAGGTCGATCAGGATGCGCCAGTCGGGACGGGCGTTGCCC
>JANQPS010000402.1 GCA_028285365.1 Thermoanaerobaculia bacterium
ACTCGATGATCCGGGTCGTGCCTCCACCACTCAGGGTGATGAGGCCTCCGCCGTCGATGACCAGGTTGTCGTCGATCTCGAGTTGTGCCGTGAGAGTGATCGTGTGAGGAGCCGGGCCGCAATCGAAGCGGATGGCACCGTTGTTCGAGTCGACGGCGGTCGCCAGCGCAGCAGCCGTGCAGCTGCCAGGACTTCCCGTACCCACCGTGGTCGCTCCGCTGGTGTCGACAGCACTCAGCGGCGGCGCGCAGATCTCTGGCGGGACGAGGCGCGCGTTGCCGAAAACAAAGTCCCACCCTAAGACCAGGCCTTGCTCGAGTCCGTCGGAGAACAGCTCACCAGTCTCGGATGCGAAGGCGGTGTCGGAACCGAAGATCCCCACTACCAAACCGGTCGACATGATGACGCCGAACGCGGGCCGGACAATGGTCAGGAGTGTGGGACGTTGTCGGTTGTCGAAGATTCTCTGGACGATCTCTTTGAGTTTGGGCATGCGAAGACTGTCGTTGTGCTGTTGACGACCATCATGGGACTGACAATCACGAAATACATGTAAACGAAGCTATGAGTGTATCGGACGGGTCGTGATATCGCTCGGTCGGCCTCTACAGGTCGAGGCGAACGCGAGTGATCTGACCTTCGAAGATGTCGAACCTGGTGACGGGTGTTCTGCCATCGCTGAGCACCATCTCGAGCAGCCATCGCGACGGGTAGAGGGGTACCGTGTTCTCGAGGCCGCTGGTCAGCGCTCCGAGCAGGCGTTGGGCGGGGTAGCGTCGTCCGTTGGCGTCGGTGAGTGCGACGAATCGAGGTAGGGAGTTTTCGTCGATGCCGATGGGCTCGATCACGACGAGTCCACCTGAAGGGAGCGAGAGCGTCAAGTCGCCAGGGACCTCGACCTGAGTGCGCGTGAACGGTGCGTTGATCGCGCCGACCCAGACGTCGTGTGAACCTGCGGGAAGCTGATCGAAGATTTGAGTGCCGTCCCCTTGTTGCTCGCCGAAGAGCAGGTTGTCGGGACCGCCTTCGTCATCGGCGAGACTGAGGAGTCCACGAGATATCGGCGCGCCGTCAGGCCCGCTGAGGCGAACGCGCAAGACTGCTGCCGGATCCAACACCACCGTGACCTCGTCGGCTGTAGGTTGGAGGCGCAGTGTCGCCGAAGCGTGCCCCTCGGCTATGACCAGGAGGTTGGCCGATCCTTCGAAGGGTGGGAGACGAAAGCGACCGTCGCTGTCGGTGCGCCCATAGTGGATGGGTTTCCCGTTGATTGTCCGTGCGGACACGTTCGCGTGAGCAATGGGCTCTCCGGACGTCGAGACGACGATGCCCTGGATACCCTGGTAGTCGAGCTCGATCTCGACGTGCAGGTCTCCCGAGACGTCGATCCGGCGCTGATGGATGATCGCCGTCCCGTCAGAGACCATGAGGGTGTGAAGGCCGGGGCTCACGTCCTCGAGCAGGAAAGAACCGTCGGCTTCGAGCGTCGTGGTCGACGAAGACGTCGCGCGTGATCCATCGGTTCGGGAACTCCGGGTCATCACCCGGGCCAAACCATCCAAGGACCGGCTCGAGATGACCACGCCGCTCACCGTGTAACCGTCGTTGAAGCTCAGGTCGACGACTCTGGACTCCGAGTCGATGACCACGAGGGTGCTGCGCGCGCGGCCGTCCGGCAGGCCTGCGCTCAGCGTCCAGGTTCCCTGGGCAAGTTCGCTGAATGAGAACGTGGCATCGTATCTGGCGCGGGCCTGCAGTATGCCGCCGGGACCTATCATGCGCAGTTCGAGCGCTGCGAGCTCACTCTCGTCGAGGCCCACCACGCTACCGTTCACAGTGGCGCCGGAGCTCAGCTGGATCGTGATCTCGGCCGGAGTCGAATCCTGTGGGCTCGTGGTCACGGTCTCCGTGGTCGATGCGTACCCCTCTTTTGCCGCGGTGATCGAAGCGAAGCGCGACTCGAGACCTGCCAGGGCGAAGCGCCCCTCCGGGTCGGTGACGGTGCGGTGGCCGCGACGTTCGAGGCCAGCTC
>JANQPS010000417.1 GCA_028285365.1 Thermoanaerobaculia bacterium
CGCTCGCCTCGGTGGCCTGACGGCTATTCGCTACTACGGAGAACTCGTCGATCCCGAGCTCTCGAATCTGTGGATCTCCACTCTGGGGATCGGCGCACGGATCACGCGTTCGATCTCGGTCGAGCTCGTGGGCCACACCTATCGCCAGGACCATGCCGCCACCCGTCTGACGAGGACGCGGCTGGATCGGCGCCCCAACGGACTCGACCCGGACCTCGGCTGGGAGCTCGACCTGATCGTGGGTGTCAGGCGCTGGGCGCGCTGGGACCTCGAGATCGTCGGCGCCCGCTTCGCTCCGGGGAAAGCCTTCTTCGACCCCGCGCGTGGTGACAACGGCGATGGCGCCACCCGCTTCGTGATCCAACTGCGCTATCGCCACTGAGCGTGCGTCACGTCCTTCTCAGACTCGAGCGATCGCTGGTTCAGCGACCGCTCCTCGCTCTCGAACGTCTCGTCTCGAGCCGGTGATCCCGGCTACTCACAGGGAGGTCCTCATGCCCTTGATCTCGACTCAGAAGAGCATCACGCTCTTCGTCGTCCTGGCCTTCGCTCTAGCACCTCTGACCCTCGACGCCCAGACCCAGATCGGCGAAGACGACTTCCGCATCTCGAACGCAGGTCCAGACGGCTCCGTGGAGCACGACGCCGCTCACGAGGGAGTCGCCTTCAACAGCGAAGCCGACCAATACCTGGTCGTCTGGGACGCAGACGACAGAATCCCGGGAGGACCCCCGCTCTTCGACGGCAAGCACGAGATCTTCGGGCAGCTCCTCGACGGCGACGGGTCTCGTATCGGGGCCCAGGTTCTCGTCGCGACGTCCGGTGACAGCGGCGACCCCACGCGGGACGCGTCGAACCCGGTGGCGATCTACAACTCGCGCTCGGACCACTACCTGGTCGTCTACGTCGCCTCCGTAGCCGCCACTGCCACGGCAGCCAAGACCGAGATCTTCGCGAGGCGAGTGAGCACCAACGGTGCTCCGATCGGCAACCCGATCCGCATCAGCCAGACCGGAATCGACAGCAACCTGCGGCGGGACTCGCGCGAACCCGGCGTCGCTTTCAACGCAAACGACAACGAGTACCTGATCGTCTGGCAGTCCGAGGAGTCGGACCAGGGCTCGAGGGTCGAGCACGAGATCTACGCGCAGCGACTCAACGGCTCTACGGCACTTCCGGTCGGGCCGCCGGTACGAGTCAGCACCATGGGTCCCAACGGCAGCACGGCCTTCGATGCCTTCGACCCCTTCGTCACGTTCAGCAACCGCATGAACGAGTACCTGGTCGTCTGGCGCGGGGACGACGACCGCGGCACTCTGGTCGAAGGTGAGTTCGAGATCTTTGCCCAGCGTCTGCTCGCGAACGGGACCGCGATCGGCGAAGACGACTTTCGCATCAGCCAGATGGGCCCCGCGGGCGACCCTTCGTTTCGCGCCGAAGATCCAGCAGTCGCCTACGACGAAGTCGCCGACGAGTACCTGGTGACCTGGACCGGAACCGACGATCAAACGCTCGGCGAAGAGGTCTACGCTCAACTGATCACCGGAACGGGTGCGGTCGTGCGCGACGACTTCCGGATCTCCGACATGGGCCCGGCTGGCAATCCCGCCTTCAACATCGACGAAACGGTCGTAGCAGCAAACCCGATCGACGGAGAGTTCCTCGTCGTCTGGATCGGCGAGGACAATCGCAACGTCCTTTCGGTCGACGAGCGAGAGGTCTACGCCCAGCGCGTCTTGTCGACCAGCGGTGCCGAGATCGGCATCGACGATGCCAGATTGAGTTCGATGGGACCCGACGGCGTCTCGATCTACGACGTGTTCTCGATCGAGGTGGTCTACAACTCGAACCGCAACGAGTACTTCGTCGCCTGGTCGGGAGACGACAACCGTTCCCCTCTGGTCGACGACGAGCTCGAGATCTTCGGCCAGCGACTCACGCCCACCACCCCACAGTGCGAGGTCGACTCGACGACGTTGTGCCTGGCGAGCGGCCGCTTCGAGGTCCAGGTCGACTGGCAGACGGAAACCGAAGTCGGAGCCGGACAGGCCACCGAGCTGACTGCCGACACCGGAGCCTTCTGGTTCTTCGACCCGGCCAATGTCGAGCTCGTGGTCAAGGTCCTCGACGCACGCGGGATCAATGGCTCCTTCTGGGTCTTCTTCGGGGCTCTCTCGGACGTCCAGTACTCACTTCGCGTCCTCGACACGCAGACCGGCCAGCAGAGGGCCTACGACAACACTCGCGGCACGTTTGCGAGTGTGGGCGACACCGGCGCGTTCCCACAGGAGAGCTCCACCTTCGAGATGTTCCCTTCTGCTGCCCTGGCGCCGCCGCCCGGCGATCCCAACCGAACGCTTGCAGGACGAGATCTGCAGGGCTCGACGGCTCCTTGCGAGGCGACCTCGACAACTTTGTGCCTCAATGACGATCGCTTTCGGGTCGAGGTGGCCTGGACCGACCGATTCGGTAGCGGCGCCAGCGGTTCCGGAAGGCCAATTCCCTTGACCAGCGACTCGGGCATGTTCTGGTTCTTCGATTCCGCCAACGTCGAACTGATCATCAAGGTGCTCGACGCGCGCGCTGTCAACGGACGCTTCTGGGTGTTCTTCGGTGCGCTCTCGAACGTCGAGTTCACGATCACGGTCACCGACACACAGACAGGAGCGGTACGCATCTACGAGAACCCCAGCGGGACGTTCGCCAGTCGAGGCGATACGGACGCCTTCGAATAGGCCGGAGCCCTCAAGGAAGCCGCTCCGGGGGTTGCTACCCCAATGGCACCGAGCTCGTCTCGGCAGTGCTGGCCAGGACCACGTCACCCTTGGGGGTCTCGATCACGACCCTCAGCGACGGGTCGCCTTCGCTCACGCTCAGCTCGAGGCCGATCGCAGCCAGGACCCGCTCGAGGTCGGCGGCGTCCCGCGTCGAGATCTCGATCGACCGAAAGGAGCCCCCGGACGGGTTGGTGTCTTTCGGGTTTGCGCAGTCCAGCCAGTCGATGAAGAACGGCATGCGTGGACCGTGCTTCGAGCCGGACGGGAACAGAAGGTCCCAGACCAGGAGGCCGCCGTCTTCGGTCTGGCGCTGGGTGCGCACCGGACCTCGCGCCGTGACGCCGTGATTGGCCAAGCTTGCGGAAATCTCTGACAGGTTGCCCTCCAGAGCCCAGGTCACCATGCCACCCCGCTCGAGAGCCGAAAACGCCTCGCCCAGATTGCCTTCGAGAGGCTGGGCCGGGTCGGGCGCAATGATCTCGAGATAGCTATCCCCGAG
>JANQPS010000419.1 GCA_028285365.1 Thermoanaerobaculia bacterium
CGGCAACCTCGAAGGTCCCTATACCGACAACCCGGTCAGGGTCCCCAGCGCCCCCACGGTCGTGGCGGCTGAGGCGCACAACCTCGACGTCTTCAGCGAGGTCGGCTTCGACGTGCTGTCGCTCGCCAACAATCACATCCTCGATGCTGGCATCGACGCCATGCTCGAGACGCGTAGGCGGCTGAACGATCAGGGGGTAGCGACGTGTGGTGCCGGTCACACCCTCGACGAGGCGAGGGCGCCGGCCATCCTGGAGACTGGCGGGCTTCGGATCGCCTACCTCGCCTACGCCTCGGTCTTTCCGAAAGGCTTCGAGGCGTTTGCCAACACCCCCGGCCTCGCGCCTCTCCGGGCGCGCAACTTCTATCGCGACCTCATTGACGACTACTACACGCCCGGCGCCGATCCGGTGGTCTCCACCGTGCCCGACGAGGTCGATCAGGCCAACCTGCTGGCCGATATCCGAGATGCGAAAGAGCGCGCCGACCTCGTGATCACCAGCTTTCACTGGGGCGACCACTTCAAGGCCTACCACCTCAGCGATCACGAGCTCCGCACCGCACGCCTGTGTATCGACCATGGCGTCGACATCGTGGTAGGGCACCATCAGCACGTTCTGCGCGGCATGGAGTGGTACGAGGGCAAGCCGATCTTCTACGGTCTCGGGCACTTCGTCTTCGACATTCGACTGGACAAGTGGCCATCAGAGATCGTCGACCAGATGCCGGTGCTCGACGACGACGTCGACTACTACGGTGTAGCGCCGCGCAAGGGTTGGCCTCTCATGCCGCTGCATCCTGAAGCCCGCATGACCGCGCTGGGATTCATCGAGCTGAGCGAAGGCAAGCCCAGTGGACTCGGCTTCGTGCCGTGTCGACTGACGCCAGACGGTGCCGTCCACGCTTGTGCCCCGGACTCCCCGGAGGGCAAAGAGATTCTCGCCTACGTACAGCACGGCTGCGAGAGTCAGCAGCTCAACGGCAGGGTCGATGTGTCGAGTACCGTGGAGATTGGTGGAGCGACGGGTGTCCGGGTCGTCGAGGCCTAGCTTCTGTTCTCATTTCTGAGGCGGTCGCCAGGATACGTCAGGATCGGCTCCGGAAGCTTGGGCCGTCCGGAGCGCTCACGCTGCCTTCACCACCCGATTCTTGCCGCTCTGCTTGCCTGCGTAGAGCAACTGGTCCGCCCGGTCGATACACCGGTCCAGTGACTCACCGTCTCTGCGTTCCGCGATTCCCACGGTGATGCTGATCGGCTTCGTGGTGCTCGATGCGAGCTGTGAGTCTGCGATCTTCTTGCGGACTCGCTCGGCGACGGCAGCGGCTTCCTCGACGCCGATGCCGCCGAAGTAGAAGACGAACTCTTCGCCACCCCAGCGCGCGACGAGATCTTGCGGTCGTATGACCGACGCCAGGACGTCGGCGACCCGCTTGAGGACGAGGTCTCCAGCTTCGTGCCCGAAGTGATCGTTGTAGGCCTTGAAGTCGTCGATGTCCGCCAGCGCCAAGGTGCCGGTGACGGGGTCCTCGTTGGACTCGAGCTCGACGAAGAAGCCGCGACGGTTGGGAAGTCCGGTCAGGAAGTCGGTCGCGGCAGCTTTGGCAAGCCGCTCGTTGGCGCGCTGTAGATCTCTGGTTTGCCGTTCCACTTCGCCCTCGAGCTTGCGGTTGGCGGCCTTGACGCTCGAGAGCCGCACTTGGAGCCAGGCATAAGCCGCCAGCCCGAGGGCCAGGACGATCGCCATCCGTCCGATGAGCGTCTGCCACCAGAAGGGGCGGACCGTGACATCGACGCCGGCGGCCGCTTCGCTCCACACCCCGTTGCTATTCGAGGCCCTCGCTTCGAATCGGTAGGTGTCGGGGGGGAGGGCGGCAAACGTGATGTCGTTCTCGGGAGAAGGCTCGGACCATTCGGGGTCGTCGCCGATCATTCGGAACTGATAGCGGTTCTCCTTGGCATCCTTGAAGTCCGCTGCTGCAACTTCGAACCGGAGCTCGCGGGTACCTGCCGGAACCTCGATCGTCCCTTCTGCGAGTGCCATCGGATCGCCGTCGACCCATGCTTGAGTGACGAAAACCTCGGGCGCAGCGAACCGATCTGCCACGACGTCGGGGTCGAAGCCGATCAATCCGCCAACTCCTCCGAAGTACAAAGCCCCGGTCGTTCCCCGGGTACCGGACCGTGCGTAGAACTCGGTTGTTGCGAGACCGTCAGCAGACCCGTAGTGGACCAGCTCTCCAGTTCCTGGCTCGAAGCGCTTGATTCCACGATTGGTCGCGATCCAGACATGGCCGTCGTGATCGAGTTCGAGACGCTGGACGGAGACCGGCACGCTTTCTGCGGCCAAGGGGATGCGCTGCACCTCGCGCGAGGAGAGATCGAGGCGCGCAAAACCGAAGCTCGTGCCGATCCAGACTGACGTGTCGTCGATGACCGCGCTGTGAACGTGGCCGAGAGTCAGCGTATCGGAGTGCTCCCGACTTGCCTGGAATCGCTCGATGTCGCCGGTCGCCGGTACCAGCCGTGAGAGACCTTCCCACCAGTGACCGAGCCAGAGGCCTCCGTCGGAGTCCGGAACGATTGCCGACAGATAGTCGTCGGGGAGGGCCGGACTCCCGCCACTCCAGTAGCGCGTGATCTCACCGTCCGGTGCGACTCGAAAGAGGCCTCGAGACCAGGTCCCGATCCATACGGTCTCATCGGGCGCCGGATGAATGGCTGTCACCGAGACTCCGTCGAAGCTCGAATACTTCGGATCGCTCGACAGCTGGTTGGCGGCCGGGTCGTAGATCCTCAGCCCGCTGCGTGCGCCCACGTAGACGCGCCCGTGAGCAGCGGCGAGCTGGTTGACGAAGAGCGACTGGGAGTTGGTGACGTGCTCGAGCAGCGGTCCTGATTCGGTTCGAAGCAGCCGCCACAGGCCCCGGCGGGAGCCGAGCAGCAGCTCGTCGGGTCCCAGCTCGACCAGAGTGTCCACGGTCTCGAGCTTCTCGTCGGTCGCAAACGCTTGATATCCAGTCTGTTGACCGACCAGTCTGATGACCCCAGCCTCGCGGGTCGCCAACCAGATCATTCCCGTGCGGTCGAAGTCGATGTCGCGGATGTTGCGGTCCGGGAACAAGCGCAGATTGCTGTCACCGACGGGCGAGACGAGATCGTTGGACGCGGGGTCGACGGCGTACAGCCCGGCGAGGGTGCCGATCATCAACCGGCCGTCAGGCGCGTCCTGCAGAACGTTGATCGTCGGAAGCTTGGCGGAGAGACGTTGGGTCGAGCCCGTGACGAGACTGAGTGAGTGAAGCGCCGAGTCGCCACCGATCCAGAGTCGCCCGTCCGTGGTCGCCAGGGCTCGAGGCTGCTCGTCGAGGGTCGTCTCCACCGGAGCGAGGGTCAGCTCGTCGGTGATCTCGAAGAGACCGGCGTCGGCGGCGACCCAGAGGCGTCCTTCCGAGCTTTGCGTGATCGACCAGACGCGCTCGAGGGCTGCGCCGTCTCTGCGTAGCGTGGGCGTGAATCGATCCTCCTGGTCGAACAGCATCAATCCGTCGCCGCTGGTACCGATCCAGATCCGACCCGCGTCGTCCTCGAACATGGTCTGGATCATGAGTGGAGCGGAGTTCGGATTGATCCGCTCGAACCTGCCGTCCGCCGACACCAGCCGATTCAGACCGCCACCCCAGGTACCGACGTAGACGGTTCCGCGCGAGTCGGTGAAGACCTGTCCCGCTCCGCTGTGGGACAACGATTCGGGGTCGGGCTCGTTGACGAACACGCGAACGCGATGTCCGTCGAACACGTTGACACCACCCGACGCGGTGCCGAACCAAACACGTCCCAGGGCGTCCTGATCGACCGAGAAGATGGTCGAATCGGACAGCCCGTTGCTGAGATTGAGGACCTCGTGATCGGGAGGCCGGTTGTCGAGCCAAGTGATGGGTTGTGCCATCACGACGCCTGGAGCAGACAGAGTGAGCCATGCCGCGCCAAGCCAGGCGAGCCAGGTGGCCATTCTGTTGAGCTCCTGACGCTGCGGCGACTTCATGACGTTTCCTCAACGGAACGCAGAAGCACGAAGTGTGCCAATACACCGAGCTGGGGTCGTC
Source organism: Thermoanaerobaculia bacterium (assembly GCA_028285365.1). Taxonomy (GTDB): domain Bacteria; phylum Acidobacteriota; class Thermoanaerobaculia; order Multivoradales; family Multivoraceae; genus JANQPS01. Next base: position 4,104 of record JANQPS010000419.1, read on the forward strand.
AAGCGGAGAATCTCGGGCACGTGCAGTGCCGGCCTGAGCTAGGCTGTTCGGATGAGCGGAACCGGACCGGAGAAGATTGGCCGTTACCGGATCGTCTCCGCGCTCGGGGAAGGAGCCATGGGGCGGGTCTATCTTGCCGAAGACCCGAACATCGATCGCAAGGTGGCGGTCAAGGTGTTTTCACCGGGCAAGCTGGGCTCGCGCAAGGCGAGCGAGAGTTTCGGCAAGCAGCTGCTAGCGGAAGCCAAGGCGGCAGGTCGACTCAATCATCCAGGAATCGTCACCGTGCACGACGCCGGGATCGACGAGGATTCCGGGCCGTACGTCGTCATGGAGTGGATCGACGGGAAGTCGCTCGCAGAGATCCTCCAAGAGGAAGGTCCGCTGCCAGTCGCTCGGGCCAGCGCTTGGCTGGCCGAAGTAGCGGAGGCCCTCGACTACGCTCATCGGCAGGGACTGATTCATCGGGACGTCAAGCCGAGCAACATCCTGATCGACAGCGAAGGACGAGCGCGCATCATCGACTTCGGCGTCGCCAAGGTCGAGGCGCAAGCCATGGTCCGCACGAGCACGGTCTCGGGGACTCCTCCGTACATGGCTCCCGAACTGGTTCAGGGAGAGCCAATCGACCCGAGGGCCGACTTGTTCTCCCTGGTGGCCTGTTACTACGAGCTGCTCACGGGTGAGCTGGCGTTTCGGGGCGAGAACCTCAGCCAGGTCTTGTATGCGATCGTGAACGCTCCGCCCCGGCCGGCGCGTCTCGGCGACAGCGTTTCCGGCCAGAGAGCGCAGGAGGTTCTCGAAATCGGACTGGACAAGTCGCCCCAGCAGCGCTTTCAGACGGGTCGAGACCTTGCCCGTCACTTGCGCGAGGTGGTCGACGTCACGCCCCTGGCGATCTCGGTTGATCCGAAGACACAGGTGAGGTCAGGCGAGGTGGACGGACGACCGACCTCTCTTCGCCTGCCGGTCATCGGCGCTGTTGTGGCCGCCTCGGTGACTTTGGTCGTAGGTGCAGCCATCGTGGCCGGTTGGCTCTCGCGAAGTGATCGGTCGGTGGTCGACACGATCGATCGTCCAGTAGCAGCTGCGCTCGGAGTACAGGAGGGGTTCGAGAACCCCGAGCCCTCGGACATTCCCCTGGAACTGACGGATGTCGTGACCGAGCGCTCGGATCCGATCGACGGCGTGGGTTTCGAAACCTCGACGCTGTCGTTCGAGTATCGAAATCGGCTTCGGCGAGCTCATGTGACCCTTTGGGTCAACGGTGAGAGGCGCTGGACCACGCGCGCCGAGACGCCGCCGCTGCGCAAGCTCGTGGGGCGACGCGTCGCGACGCTACTCGAGCTTCCCGAGGGTGAGCACGACATCGAGGTTCGAATCACCGGTAGAGCGGGCAAGGTGGACCAGGCAGCTCGCGTTCGCCTTGCGTTCGACGCGCAACAGGAGCGACGTCTGCGCGCGAGTCTCGGTCTTCGCGGGAGGTTGACGTTGACGGTGGACAGCTGAATTCCGCTGCCGACGAGCGCCCTCGATTCAGTGGGCCTCGGCTTCCTGCTATCGAAGCGTGCCCCTCAGGAGCCCGCTCGATCGCCGGACTGATCGAGGGTGCCGAGGACGACATCGACGGCTCGCGCGACCAGGTCCCGCGGATTCTGGTCTTCGCGAAGCATGGCGACGTCACAGTTCAGCTGAACCGCGACGGCCAGACCATGGTCGACGAAATACTCGAGCTGTGACAGGTAGCCGATCATGGTGCCGCCGTGACCGAGTGTCGGCCCACGCTCCGTGCTCCTGAGCATGACGCCAAGGCCATAGCGGTCACCCTGACTGCCGAAGTCGACGCCGTCGATGAAGTCGGTCCACAAGTGCTCGGGGAACGCCTTCTTGGTGAAGAGCTGCACTCCCCAGAGCGCGAGATCCCGAGTCGTGGAGTAGTAGCCCCCTCCGGCCCACTCGAACTGGGGATTGATGACGTAGACGCCGTTTTCGAGACTGCGCGCACCCATACCGAACGGATCGTTCTCGCTCATGAATCCTGGAATCAGACCTGGAAGAGTGCGTCGGTCGGATGGCAGGGTGTCAGACAGGCCAAGTGGCAGCAGGACCCGTCGCCAGATCTCACGATACAAGGCGTTCTTCGTGATGTGCTCGATCACCATCCCAAGCAGAACGTAGTTGGTGTCGGCATACGCCATGGCTTCTCCGGCGGAAGCGACGGGTTCGGCGTCGAAGACGTAGGCGAGGAGCTCCTCGGGCTGCCACACGCGGTCCGGCTCGTCGCGGACCGTGTCGATGAAGCCTGGTTGGAAGATGTGGCGTGGGATGCCGGTCGTGTGTCGCATCAGGTCGCGCACGGTGATTACTGACGCATTGGGCAGCCGCTCGAACCAGGGTTCTGTACCCAGCCATCGACTGACCGGGGCATCGAGCTCGAGGGTCCCCTCGCCTACGAGTTGAAGGGCAACGGCCGACACGTAGGTCTTGCCGATGCTCCCCGAGAGCATCCGGTCGCCAGGACGCAGAGAGCGATTCGTCTCCGGGTCCGAGAGACCGACGCCGACCGAAGAGTCGAGGCCGTCGTCAGTTGCCCAGCCGATGCTCACTCCGGGGCAGCTGCTCTCCTGCCACAAGCTCTCAAAGCTCTCGGAGAGCAGCTCGTCGACGAGCTCGATGGCTGCGGCGTCGGGTGTGTTGGGACTCGGCTCTTGCTGGCCCCCGGGAGGACTTTGGCACGCGGTGAGGAGCCACGCAGTGAGGAGCAGTCCCGCACAGGCCGTTCTGGCGAGACGCGTGATCATCGGATGAATGATGGGCCGATCGCCAAGGTGAATCAGCCCGCTCGTTGCCGTCGGTGCCGCAGTGTGTTTTGTGCTCAACTCGAGTCTCCAGCATCGTGTCGTCTGCCTCGAAGCTCGAGAAACGAGGCGATGCGTTCACGTTGTTCGGCTCGCGTTTCGTCGAAGTCGATCTGTGGCGCCCTCACCTCGAGCAGCATGACGTCGGCGGCGCTTGGTGAGTCGCTGGCCAGGATCTCCTCGATCGCGTCGTCGAGATGCTCGTCCCAGTGAGGCTGCCCGCCGTCTTCGTCCTTGACGTCGTAGTGCCGGCTGAGCTGCCACGACGACAGAGCCTGGCCCGACCACTGGTGAACCTCGGGATCCGCCGCCAGTGCCGCGATGGTGCGGCCCACGAGCAGCGGCGTTTCCGAGTGCTCGAAGTGTCGGTCCTTCTCGATGGCGTCGCGCCAGGTTTCCGCGGTGACGCCGAAGTGGTCGAGAACGGCTTCTGAGCGAAGAAACCCCGGCGTGAGCGCAACTGCCGTGATCGGTTGATCCTCGAGCTCGACGGACATGGCGTAGGCCAGCCGAATGACCGCGATCTTGCAGAGATCGTAGAAGAGCTGGCCGCGGTAGCCGTAGAAGGCGCCGTCGGTGATCTCGACGACGAGGCCCCGTCCACTCTCGGCAGTGCGGTCGCTTTCGAGCATGAGTGGTACTGCGTGGCGGCTCGTGATGATGTGAGTGTGAATGGCGCGCTCCATCATCGTGAAGCCGGCTCGGACGTCGACTTCCCAGAACGACTTGCCCCATTCGGTGAGAGAGTCACCGCCCCAGATGTCGTTGACGAGGATGTCCAGTCGGCCTTCATCTTCGTGGATCTGGTCGACCAGCTGCTCGACTGCCGTTTCCTCGGTGTGGTCGACACGTACCGCGATGCCGCGACCGCCCTCGCCGCTGACGAGCTCCGCGGTCTCTTCGATCGTCTCCGGTCGCTTCGGATCGATGGTGCCGGCACGACTGCTGCGCCCCGTGCAGTAGACCGTCGCGCCGGCTTCTCCGAGGGCTCGCGCAATGCCGCGACCAGCCCCGCGGGTGGCGCCTGCGACGAGTGCAATTCTGTTGTCGAGTGGTTTGGCTTTTGTGCTGAGCGACGTCATGACGAGAGACTAGCGAAGACCGGAGTTCGGGTATGGCCTTCTACGATCTGCGTCAGCCTGCTGATGTGTGAGAGCTGGTCGCGATGGCGAATCCAGGTGAGTTCTACGGCAGCCTGAGAGCCACGAGTGTCGACGGGTCGCGCAGATAGAGGGTTCTTCCGACGAGAGTCGGGGCGGACCACGAGAGCTCGTCCAGCACATCGATCTGTGACGTGATCACAGGGCCGCGCTTCGTGGGCCGCGCCAGATGAAGCGTGCCATCGGCGTCGAGAATCAGCACCATCTGTTCCTCGACCACCAGCAGGTTGGCCTTGGGAAGTCGTTTCTTCCAGAGAAGCTCGCCGCTGGTGGAGTCGAGAGCGACCAGAAATCCAGGCTCGCCACCGTCGGAGCCGATCAGCATGTCATTCCATAGAACCGCGTTTCCGTGCTCGGTCTTGAGCCGCGAGTTGGACCAGGCTCGATGAGGGGAGTCGCCGCGTTCGTCCAGCACGATGCGCTGGGCACCACGATCGTCGTAGGCGTGTGAGAGCAGCAGGCTGCGGCTCGAAGGATCCCATTGGGGCGTGAACGACACGTTGTCGGCTGCGCCGCGCCGGAGCCCGAACCTCCAGAGCAGTTCGCCCCGTTCGGGAGTCATGGCGATGAGCTCTTCCATGCCGTGGAAGACCGCGATCTCCCGGCCGTCGATCGAGAAGGCGATCGGCGAGGCGTGTGAAGATGGGAACGACTCTCGACGCCAGACGGTTTCGCCAGTGCGCGCGTCGAGCTTGAAGACGCCCATCCCGGGTGCAGCCTCTCGCTGCAGTCCGGTCGTGGCGCGTCCGAGGCCTGGCAGCAGGAGTGCGTCGTCGATGAGCAACGGGCTTGCTGCGTAACCTGCCTGGGGAAGAGTCACTCCGAGCTCGCTGCGTAGGTCCCTCTGCCATCTCAGCGTGCCGTCGCTGCGCTGCCACGCGCGAATCGATGCGTCGATGGCCACCGTGATGACCAGGTCTTCGAAGAACAGAGGCGCTGCGTGCGGGCCATCGTAGGCGGGCATGCCGGGTCGATAGGCCACGGCATATTGCTGCTCCCAGAGCGTGTCCCCTGAGAGGCTCGACGCTGTGACTCGCTCAGTGCCTCGGCTGCCGTGGTGGACGACGACGACGCCGGCCGCAAGTCCGACCGTCGAGTGACCGCCCTGGAGCTCTCGACGAAACGTCTCCCGGGGTGCGGCGCGGCTCCAGGAGCTCGCGAGCTCGGGTGCGCGGACGACGAAGTCGCGTGATGGTCCTCCCCATTGCCACCAGTCGCTTTGTAGGTCGATGGTGTCGCCATCGTTGGCACCACTGGCGAGTGGCAGCAACAAAGCAGCTGCGAGGAGACCCAGACAGCGGGCGATGAGAGGGCGGGAAGGCGAGCTGGTGGATTGGCTGTGCGTCATGCTCGTGGAGAGTCAGTGAGTGTGGAGTCGGGGCTGGTTGCCACCAGCCATGGGTTGCCGGGCGGCTTTCGTATTCGCGGACTGGGGTGAGTCTTCTGCGGCCCATTGGGTCTGTCTAGACTCATCCTCACGAAAAACTGCTGACGTCGTGTGAGGCTGCAAAAGGAAGACCTCGAAGTGGTGAACGAATCCTCGAGACCTGGGCTTCCAGCGGCCGCTGAGGTCGTGATCGTCGGAGGTGGCATCGTCGGATGTAGCCTCGCCTACCACTTGACCCTACGCGGCGTGTCCGACGTCGTGCTGCTCGAGCGACGCGAGTTGACCTGTGGTACCACCTGGCACGCTGCGGGCCTGGTCCCCCAACTGCGTGCGACCAAGAACCTGACGCAGCTGGCCAAGTACACGGGAGACCTGTACGAGCGGCTCTACGAGGAGACCGGCTTTGCGACGGGCTTTCGCCGCAATGGCTCCGTAACCCTCGCCACCAACGAGGAACGTCTCGAGGAACTCTTGAGAGGCGCGTCGATGGCGCGTTCGTTCGGGTGCCAGGTCGACGTCCTGAAGCCCGAGCAGTTCGAGACGCTCTTTCCGCTCGTTCGAGTCGACGACGTGATCGGCGGGATCGCCCTTCCCGAAGACGGGACGACCAACCCGGTGGATACGACGATGGCCCTGGCGAGGGGCGCGAGGTCTCGAGGTGCTGCGCTCATCGAAGAGGTGAAGGTCGACGAGATCCTCGTTGGGGGCGGCCGAGCCCGCGGCGTGCGCACTTCGGCGGGGGAGATCGAGGCCAACGTGGTGGTCAACTGCGCCGGCATGTGGGCGCGAGAGCTCGGGGACACCGCCGGCAGCCATGTTCCGCTTCACGCGGCCGTGCACTTCTACGTCGTCACCGAGCCGGTTCCCGGTCTGGACGAGCCTGGTATGGATCAGGCTGTGCTGCCTACCCTTCGCGATCTGGACGGCTGTCTCTACGCTCGCAGCGAGCCTGGTGGAAAGCTGCTGGTCGGCTTCTTCGAGCCGGTTGCCAAACCTTGGGGCCAGAACGGGATATCGGAAGGCTTCGCGTTTGGCCGTCTGGCAGAAGACTGGCAACACCTCGAGCCGCAGCTGGAGGCGATGTTGCACCGACTTCCGCAGCTCGAGAACGTGGGCATCGAGCTCTTCTTCAACGGTCCGGAGAGCTTCACCCCGGACGATCGCTATCTGATCGGAGAGACTCCCGAGGTCGACGGGTTGTTTGTCGCCGCCGGCTTCAACTCGATCGGTATCCAGTCCGCGGGCGGAGTTGGCAAGGTGCTCGGCGACTGGATCGCCGACGGTGCTCCTGCCATGGACGTGTGGGACGTGGACATCGCGCGCACGATGCCGTTCCAGACGAGTGCACGGTACTTGCGCGAGCGCACGACCGAAGGTCTCGGCCTCCTGTACGCAATGCACTGGCCTCATCGTCAGCCAGAAACCGCGCGACCCGTGCGGACCTCGGCCCTCCATGGTCGCCTCGAGCGGCGTGGTGCCTGCTTTGGTGTCGTAGCCGGTTGGGAGCGGGCCAACTGGTTTGCGCCGGAGGGTGTCGACGCACGGTACGAGTACTCCTACGGTCGGGAGAACTGGTGGGAGCACTCTGCCGAGGAGCATCGCGCCGCGCGCGAGTCTGTGGCGCTGTTCGACCAGTCGTCGTTTGCCAAGCATCTCGTGCAGGGGCGCGATGCCACCGAGGCGCTCGGTCGGCTGTGTGCCAACGACATCGACGTCGAGATCGGTCGCGTCGTCTATACGCAGTGGCTCAACGAGCGCGCAGGCATCGAGGCTGATCTCACCGTGACGCGTCTCGGTGAAAGCGAGTATCTGATCGTCGGCTATTGCGGGTCTCAGATCAAAGACACCACCTGGCTCCGACGCAAGACCCCGGAGGATGCGTGCGTGAGCGTGACCGACGTCACGTCCGCCTACGCCGTTCTGGGAGTGATGGGTCCGGTGTCGCGCCAGCTGCTCGAGCGCGTCAGCGTCGCCGATCTCTCCAACGAGGCTTTCCCGTTCGGAACGTCGAGAGAGATCGATCTCGCCTATGCACGGGTCCGCGCGTCGCGCATCACCTACGTCGGCTCTCTCGGCTGGGAGCTCTACATACCCACCGAGATGGCGGCCGGGGTCTTCGACGCGTTGATGGACGAGGGCAGAGATCTGGGGCTGCGTTTGGCCGGCTACCACGCGATGGGGTCGTTGCGCATGGAGAAGGCCTACCGGGAGTGGGGACACGACATCAGTCCCGAGGACACACCACTCGAGGCGGGACTAGCTTTTGCGGTGGCCTGGGAGAAGCCGGGGGGGTTCCTGGGTCGTGATGCCTTGATCGAGCAGCGCGAGAACGGAGTGCGTCGTCGGCTGGTCGGGCTGGCGCTGGATGATCCGATGCCGCTCCTCTACCACGACGAGCCCATCTGGCGGGACGGTGTCCTGGTCGGACGAGTCACGTCGGGTGCCTACGGGCATACGGTCGAACAGTCTCTAGGCCTCGGTTACCTGGAGCACCACGAAGGGATAGAGCGTGAGTGGATCGAAGGTGGCAGCTACGAAGTGGAGATAGCGTGTCAGCGCTACGCCGCTCGGCCCGTGCTGCGCCCGTTCTTCGATCCAAGAAGACGTGAGATCCTGAGCTGACGCGAGTCACGCAACGAGAGGACCCGAGATCCCATGCCCACTAGAGCCGAACAAATCCGAGCACTGCTCGAAAGCATCGAGACTGGCGAAGTCTCGGCGACCGAGGTCGTCAACCCCGAGATGTACATCCAGCACAACCCGCAGACCCGCGAAGGAGGTGAAGGCCTGGCCGAGCTGTTCAAGCGCCTGTCGAAGAGCTCACCGCGGGTCGAGATCGTGCGCGCGTTCGAGGACGGTGACTTCGTCTTTGCTCACACGGAGTACGACTTCGGCACCCCGAAGGTAGGTTTCGAAGTCTTCCGATTCGAAAACGATCTCGTGGTCGAGCACTGGGACAACATTCAGGAACGAGAGGGGCCCAATCCGTCAGGACGCACGATGGTCGACGGCCCGACCGAGGCGGATGACATCGACCGGACCGAGGAGAATCGTGAGCGGGTCCGAGGGTTCGTGAGCGACGTGCTCGTGTCTCGTCGATTCGACCGCGCTGACCGCTACGTCGATGCCGACACCTTCGTACAGCACGATCCGAACTTGCCGGACGGTGCAGAGAGCTGGCTTGCTCTGCTCGATGGTGACGAAGGAGGCTCCGCCGAGATCAGCTACGAGAGGATTCACAAAGTCCTGGCCGAAGGCAGCTTCGTGCTCGTGGCCAGTGAAGGTCGGCGCCGCGGTGCGCACTCGGCGTTTTATGACCTGTTTCGTGTGTCGGGGAGCCGCCTGGTCGAGCATTGGAACACCATCGAGGCCATTCCGCCGCGATCCGAATGGAAGAACGACAACGGCAAGTTCTGAGAGGTCGTGGGCCAGTGACGACAGCTAGACGAGTCTCGTTCGGTCGTGCGTCTCTTTCAGGCGTGCTCCCGTACATCCTGCTTTCTGTACTGCTGTTCGCTACCGCGTGTGCAGGCACGGGGTCTCTGCCGCGATTCGATAGCTCGCGGGTTGATCAAGTTGGGACCGCTGACCTACGTCTCCTGACCTTCAACGTTCGCTACGGACTCGCTGACGACGGTGCCAACAGCTGGTCCTATCGTCGTGAGCTGGTCTTCGACGTCATACGCGATGGTGCCTACGACGTCGTAGGCCTTCAGGAAGCTTTGCCGATTCAAGTCGCCGAGATCGGCGAGGCGCTTGCCGAGTTCGACGTCTACTATCGAACGCGTGAGGTCGATCCCAATGAGGGTGAGGCGTGTGCCCTGCTCTTTCGGCGATCGCGTTGGCACCTGCTCGAACCGGAAAGTGGCACGCTGTGGCTGTCCGAGACACCACAAGAGCCGGGCAGCAAGAGCTGGGACTCGTCGCTGCCTCGAATCCTGACGTGGGCATCGTTGGAGGAGAAGGCCACCGGCCAGCGACTGAACGTGATCAATACCCACTTCGACCATCGCGGCGCCGAGGCTCGCGTTCGGAGTGCCGAGCTCGTTTGGCGCCAGGCCGCGAGCCTCGCCGAGAGCGCTCCGGTAGTCGTCATGGGGGACTTCAACGCCGGAGAAGACAGCGAGCCGCTCGGGGTCCTCACGCGTTCAGACCCACGTCTCACTCTCGTTGACAGCTACCGCGTGGTCTACCCGGACGCTGTCGACGCCGGCACGTTCAACTCTTGGCGCGGTGAGGTCAGTGGCGAGAAAATCGATGGCGTTCTGGTCGATACCAGACTACGAGTGCTCGGCGCCGAGATCCTGCGCGATTCCGTCGACGGTCGCTTTCCATCGGACCACTATCCGGTTTCGGCGGTGCTCGGCTTTCCTTTTGACTAGCACGACTGAGGACGAATCACGATCGTTCGAAGTCAGTCCTCTGTCTCGTCGGTTGCGTGGGATCCTCCCTCGCTTCTCTCCGCCAGCAGGTCGAAGTTCCCCTGGAGGACCAGATCGATGCGACCTGTCTTGAAGCCGCGGACACCATCGCGTACCAGTGGTGAAGGCTCGTCACGGTAGCGACGTACGATTCCGATCTCGGAGCCGGCGTCTAGGGCTTCTCGGGCTTTTGCGAGAGTCTCTTGGGCACTGGAACCGAGGCCGCCTGCCTGCGGAGCGACTCGCACACGGACAGAGGCTCTTCGGGTGCGGTTGCCATCTGGATACTCCAGGATGTGGACGCCGTGGTCGTCGCGCAGCAGACCCCAGGCCGCAAATCCCGACACCAGGAAGATGCACGCATCACGGCCATCGGAAGTGGGCGATCCGTGTTGCGCCTGGGTTGGACTGAGGGTCTCGAGCTGCATGCCGCGCGACTCCGCCCAAGCCTGGTACTGCTCGACGATGCGGTCTCGAAAGTCGAGGGCCTGTTCGGACGGTGTATCGCCTGCGTCGATCGCCAAGAAGCAGTCCCACGGCTGCTTGGCCACGAAGTCATCGAGCGCCCGGCCAAGCAGCCAGACCTTCTTGGCGAGGCGCGAGTGAACCTCGGCGCTCCGCTCGACGTCGGTTTGGGTCATTCGCTGGGAGAGACCGCGAATCGTGGCGCGAGCACTTTCGATGCGGTCGATCGAGTTGATTTCGTCCAGAGTCTGAAAACGGCTTGACGAAGACCAGAAGTTCTCGCCTGCAAGTGCCTGGTAGGCGTTCGTCTTTCGATGAGAGAGCGCCTCGTTGTCGGCCTTGCGGTCGAGCTCTTCGAGCGCCGCGATCAAGGTCTCCCGCTCGGCAGCACCACCGCGTGCAGAAATTGCGAGATTGGCGAGAGGCAGTAGATGAGTGTTCTTGGAGCTGGTTCCTGGATCTGCGGATGGCGGGGCATCGGGATCCACGAACTCGACGACGAGCTTGTTGCGGCCCGCTCGCACGAAGAGAAACTGCTCGCCCTCCGGAACCTTGCCGTCCACGATGAGGCAAGCCAGCGGCACCAGCAGATGCTGCTCGACGGCTCGGCGTAGCGGTCTCGCTCCGAGCGTGGGCGAGAAGCCTCGGTCGAGGAGGAAGTCCGTTGCGGAGGAGTCCCACTCGACTGCCCACTGACGTCTCTTGAGGCCGCGCCGCTCGAAGGCTCTCCTCACTTCGGCTCGCAGGATTCGGCGCATGACCTGGCGAGAGAAGGGCTTGAAGACGACGACACGGTCTATGCGGTTGAGCAGTTCGGGACGAAACGCCTTGCCGATCTGCTGCTTGACGGTCTCGGTGCTGAATTGCGCGCCGTCCTCGCCGAAGCCAATGCCACTTCCGGACGGAATGGCTGCGCCGAGGTTGGAGGTCATGACGACGATGGTGTTGCGAAAGTCCGTGACGACGCCTCGTCGGTCGGTGAGCCGGCCGTCGTCGAAAACTTGAAGGAACAGATCCCAGATCGGAGCCGCGGACTTTTCGAACTCGTCTAGCAGGACAACCGTGAAGGGTTGTTTGCGCACTTGATCGACCAGAGCTCCACCAACGTGGTGCGAGTCGACGTCGCCGAGAATTCTCGAGATGGAGTCACCCGTCTGAAACTCACTCATGTCGAGGCGCACCATCCGGTCCTCTGACCCAAAGAGGTAGCTCGCCAACTGCTTGACCAACTCGGTCTTGCCCGTACCGGTTGGACCAGCAAACAGGAAGACCCCGAGGGGACGTGACCCATCGCAAACTCCCGCCTTGATCATGGCGATACGCTCGACCAGGCAGCCGACAGCCTCTCGCTGGCCGAGAACTTCTGCTTCGAACGCTTGGGTCAGTGACGCGAGGTCGAGTCCGCAACGATCGTCGAGCACGCTGCTGGGCAGTCCGGTCAGTTGTTCGAGAGCCCGGACCAGATCGTCGTGAGTAGCTTGTCTCTCCGGAATCGAGCGCTCTTCGATCGCGATCAGGCGTTGCCGCGTGACGTCGAGCAGCTGAAGGAGATTGCCGGGTGCGACCCGGTCGCCCAGAAACTGGCCCGCGAGTCCTGACGCGGTGGCAATCAGGCCGTCTTCGACCTGCATCTCGCCCGGCGCTCCTGGCTCGGTCCACCGGTGTGCCAGACCGAGAGATTGCTCCTCCAAGAGAGGCTGAATCAGTCGGCGCTCGAAGGCGCGCGCCAGCTTGGGCTTGCGATCCTCGAGCCGCTGCCATGCCGCAGGCTCACATTCCGAGACTATGAGGATTTCCCTGCGCTCTACGTAGGGAAGCAGGAAGTCGAGCGCGTCGGCGCCCGAGCGTGCGTGCGTTCCTGACAGGAGACTCTTGAGATCAGGGACATACCAGACGATCGGAGCGTCTCTCAGCTGTTCGACGAGATCTTTGAGGCGGGCCTCGTACTGGCCGAAGAAGGACTGTCCAGCGAGGAGCTCCTGCCCACCGGCTTCGAAAATGTGCTGTCCGCGTTCGAGCCAGCGTCTGGCTAGTGACTCGATCAGTGCCGACTTGCCGACTCCGGTGTCACCGACGAGGACTGCCGAGGTTCGCGAGCCGAGGGTGTGCTCGAGCCAGGCCAGATCGTCCAGAAACCTCTCGTGCTCGACCGGACGAGTCTTGCCAGCCTGGTCGACCTGGCCGATCGAGCTCAGGAATTCCAGGTCGAAACGAGAGCTTCGCCACCTGCGGAAGTCAGCCAGGAGGGACTCGCTCACAGCCGCATCGAGTTTGCGCAGCAGGGCTTCCACTTGAGAATACTGTTCGGCTTCGATCTCGAAGCCATCGTCACAACGCAGGCTGCCGAGTTCGGCGAGTCGCGCTGCTGCGAAGTCGTTGAAGAACCGTCGCCTGTGAACACTCCAGTGCCAGGAGTCGTCGATGTGTGAAACGAGACGCCCCATGACCGCCTCGTCGTCTTCGGGCACCAGCTTCTCGAGAGCTCGATACAAGAACCAGGATGTCGCAGCGTCGATCTCGGAGAGTGACGAAAGCTCCGCCAGCAGCACGTCTCGGTCGCCCCGCTCGGCGAGCGCCTCACATGCCATGGCCGCGATGATTGCATTGTCGCCGTGGAGGTAGATCGCAAGATCGGAAGCGCTCACGGTCTCGCGACCCAGCAGGCGTACACCTTCTTTGAACAGCTCGGCGTTACGCAAGTCGGCTGGAGACGCGGAACGCAGGGCAAAACCCTCGAGACTGGTGGCCAGGCCGTGGAGACGCATGGACAGGTTGCGCGAGCGCATATACAGGCGAAGGCCAAACTGAATGGCCCAGCTGAGCAGCATGCCGGTGACCAGCCAGAACCAGTAGTCTGCGAGGAACGTAACCATCGAAACGCGATGGTATCCAGCGCGGCCCCGGGACGCCCTTTCTTTCGGGTCGCGCTGCGGTCATAGTGAAAGTTGTTCAAGGCCGGGCTCGAGTTCTGGCCGAAATCTGAGTTCAGGAGAGTTCATGACGCGCAGGGCTTCGATCGAGACGCGGTGGCTCGTTGGCATGGCGATGATGGTCGCGCTGGTGACTGTGCTCCTCTTGCCGTCAGTTGCGTCAGCCAGTGCGCCGGTCATCGAGGTTGGTGAGCCGTTTCCCGATCTGGCGCTGCGGACGCTCGACGGTGAGGTGTCAAGGGTCTCGAACTATCGCGGTACGAAGCTGGTCCTACACGTCTTCGCCTCCTGGTGAGCAGGCTGCCGTGTGCACGTGCCCGGGTGGCACGAGTCGACGAAAGAGCTGCAGCGCGACGGAAAGCTTCAGATGCTCGGCATCATCCAGGAGCAGAATCCGGACCGGTGCCGACTCTTCATGCAATGGAAGCAGATGGAGTGGCCCATCCTCGTCGACACCTTCGACCAGCTCGAGGTGAGCGTCGTTCCGTTGACCTACGCAATCGACGAACACGGCATCGTCAGGAAGGCCGGACTCCGGCTGCAGGATGCCGACACGATCGAAGAGTCTTTCGTCGAGAAAACGTGGCCGGAGCCCGACGTGAGCCCGTCGTCACCAGATGAGCAGCCGTGGCGACGAGCCGCCCGGCTCGCAACCTCGGGCGAGGCTAGCGACGTGGCTGAGGCCGTCAGGTCGTTCAACCAGCAGGTCGAGCGTGATCCTGAAGACGGCTGGGCTCACTTTCGGCTCGCCGCGGCCTTGCGCCTGCGCTACGACTCGTCGGGCCGCCAGGATGGTGATTTCCAGCGGGCCGTGGATCACTGGCAGCAGGCTCTCGAGATCGATCCCAACAACTACATCTGGCGCAGACGAATCCAGCAGTACGGACCCAGGCTGATCAAGCCGTATCCCTTCTATGACTGGATCTCAGAGGCCCGCACGGAGATCGCTGCTCGTGGCGAGGTGCCCTTTCCGCTCGTGGTCGAGCCGAGTGGTGCCGAGATCGCTCAGCCGGCACGCGAGCTGGCGTCTGCCGATCGGGTCCAGAGTCCAGACCCGCGCTCGCGCGTCCTCCAAGACGGAGTGGGAACGAGTGGACGTCTCATCGACATCGAGACTACGGCCGTGCCGAGGGTGATCAAACCTGGTGAGTCGCTCAGGGCCCACGTGGTCCTCAGACCCAACCTCGAGCTTCTCGCCCATTGGAACAACGAGGTGGAGCCGCTCGCGTTGTGGATCGATGTGCCGCCCGAGTGGCAGATCAGCTCGCAGCTCCTTCACGCAGCCAACGGCGAGACGGCGGTGAGTACCGAGACGCGCCTGATCGAAGTCGAGATCGCCTCGCCCGAAGGCGTGTCGACAGGGGGCGTGACCTTCCCGGGTTATGCGCTCTACTACGTCTGCGAGGACGAGAATGGCACCTGCCTCTATCGACGCCAGGACTTCGAGATCAACGCCGAGGTCGCGTCGCGCTGAAACCGCCTGCCGGGCTCGACCATTTGACCCGGTTCCCCGCCGCTAGGCCAGGTCTTGGGGTATGTTGATAGGGCTGTTCTCCCCAACCCTGGAAGGATGCCCACGAACATGAGACATCGGTTGCCGTCCACGGAGCTCGTTCTGGCGCTCGTTCTGATGGTCGCGATCGGCGTCGGTCCGGCCGTCGCCGAGACTTCGGCAGATCATCAGGATCACATCCGAGCCGTCGAAGGGAGCCTTCTACCTCTCGCGGTCGAGAAGGGCCAGAAGGGACGGGGGGTCGCGCTCGTCGAGCGCATGAAGCAGCTCGGAATTCCGGGCCTGAGCGTGGCGGTGATTGATGGCGGGGAGATCGTCTGGTCCAAGGGTTACGGCGTGACGGATCTCGAGTCGCGAGCACCGATCGATCCGAAGACGTTGTTCCTCGCCGGCTCGATATCCAAGCCGGTGGCCGCAACCGGTGCTCTGGTGCTGGTCGATCGCGGTGAGCTCGAACTGGACGCCGACATCAACGGCTATCTGAAGTCGTGGAAGGTTCCGTCGAGTGAGGTTGCAGCTGGCAAGCCGGTGACGCTTCGAGGTTTGCTCACCCACACCGCCGGCCTGACCGTTCATGGCTTTCCGGGCTACTCGAGGACGGTCGAGCGACCGACGGTGCCTCAGATTCTCGATGGAGAGAAGCCGGCGAACACCCCAGCTGTGCGTGTCGATCTGGAACCAGGCACCAAGTGGCGCTACTCCGGAGGTGGCTACACCGTGATGCAGCTCGCGGTCGCAGAGACCGCTGGTACGTCGTTCGAGGGTTTTCTCGCCGAAGCGGTTCTCGAGCCGTTCGAGATGAGCGACAGCACTTTCGAGAATCCGTTGCCGCAGGAGTTGGTGGCGCGAGCAGCGTCGGGCCACTACCCGGGTCAGAGACGGGTCAAGGGAGACTGGCACGTCTATCCGGAAATGGCGGCCGCCGGTCTCTGGACGACCGCGACGGATCTCGCGAGGTTTGCGATCGGTCTTCAGCAGGGATACGCGGGCGAGCCTGGCGGCGTGCTCGAGCAAAAGACGGTCGATGCGATGTTCACCAAACATCTCGGAGACTGGGGGCTCGGTCCGAGCCTGAGTGGCGACGGCGACTCCCGTCTCTTTGGCCATGGCGGGCGCGACGAGGGATTCGATGCGCAGCTTCTGGCAGCCGTCGAAGGTGGCTACGGCGTGGCCCTCATGATCAACGCCAACGACAACAACGGCTTCCTGCAAGAGGTGGTGGCGAGCGTCGCGCGGGTCTACGAGTGGCCAGACTACGAGGCCTCTGAGCAGCGAGAGTACGCAACGCTGTCCGAGCAGACCATGAAAGAGATTGCCGGAAGCTACCTTCCAGAAGGCGAAGAAACGCCAATACGGTTGTTCGTCTGGGAGAACAAGCTCTGGCTGTCCCCAAGTCTCGGAGCGCGCATCGAGCTGTTTGCGGACTCGTCGGAGGGTGCGTCCTTTTTCCTGGCCGGACGTAGCGACGAGTTGACTGTCGAGCGTGACGATGCGGGCGCGATCACCGGGTTCAGCTATCGGCTCTTCGGGGAGGAAGGCTTCGCCAAGCGCGAGGTCGAGTAGTCGTCAGCAGGAAACATCTCAACGGATTGGCTCACAGGAGAGACAGATGTTCAGAAACAAGAGTGTTCTTCTCATTGGCTTTCTCACCACCCTGGCGCTCGTCGTGACAACGGGTGCAGCGCTCACCTCGAACAACGCCGACTCGACGTCGGCTCGCGAGGAGATCGTTCGGGTCATCGAACAGTCGTACATGCACGGTGCGTTCAACGAGCAGAACACCAAAGCCATGCGCAAGGGTTTCCATCCGATCTTCAAGATCCATGGTCTCAGGGACGGTGAACTGAGCACGTACGCGATCGATCAGTGGGTCGGCGACATCGAGTCACGCAAGGCCAAGTCGGACTGGAAGCAGCAGACGTGGGAG
>JANQPS010000449.1 GCA_028285365.1 Thermoanaerobaculia bacterium
CCCATTCCTTTGGCACCGATCACGGCGACTCGGAATCGGTCACTGGGCTGCCCGCTCCTCCTCGTCTGGCCGACGCCCAACGCAGCGGATGCCAGGGCGAGCGCGCCCGTGTGAACAAAAGTGCGACGGGTCGTGACCGTGGGCGCCATGAGCAAGGCCTCCTGAGTCGATCTCGGGTTCGAGCCGGTGGCGGGCAACGCGAGATCTCGGTTTAGCGGGATGCCACTACTCTATCGACTCCACTGGTCTTGCCGTCCGTGCGCCGCTGGGCTCGCGAACGACTCGGCGGGCATCGTTGCGGCCGTTCGGTCACTGGTACCCGTGGGTTAACCTCCCCCGATCACCGCTCGATACTTCAACTCAGGGAACGCTCGACTGAACTTCGGTCCATCACGATGATCACGCTTTTCTCTTTCCTCGCCGTCGTCACAACGATGACCGCGATCCAAGCCCAGGAGCTGGCACCCGGTACGCGCTACGACTCCGCAATCCCGACGGTCGAAGAGATCGTCGGTCACGATCCAAGCGAAGAGATCACCCCGCCCGCCGACGTCCTTCGCTATTTCGAGGCCTTACATGGCGCAACGCCTGATCGAACCCGCCTGACTCACTACGCCGAGAGCTGGGAGGGCCGTCCCCTGGTCGTGCTCGTCATCAGCACAGCTGAGCGTATGTCTCGGCTCGAGGAGGTCCTCGAGGACCTCGGCCGATTGGCTGGCGGTTCCCTCACCGAGGAGGAGGCAGAGTCCCTCATTGCCGACCTGCCGGTGGTCACCGCACTCATGCACAGCATTCACGGCAACGAGATCACACCGAGCGGCGCTGCCATGGCGGAGGCCTACCACCTCCTGGCCGCACGCGGCGACCCCACCGTGGATCGCATCCTGTCCGAATCGATCGTGCTCATCGACCCGCTCGAGAACCCGGACGGGCGGGCGCGCTTCGTCCAGCACAACGTGAGCTCGCGCGCCGCCTGGCCAAACGAGGAGTGGTACTCGGCCGAGCACGACGAACCGTGGCCAGGGGGCAGAACGAACCACTACCTGTTCGACCTCAACCGTGACCTGTTCATCCAAAGCCAGCCGGAGACTCGAGGCAAGGTCGAAGTGTTCCTGATGTTCTGGCCGCACATCGTCGCTGACCTCCACGAGATGGGCGGTGACTCGACCTTCTTCTTCCCGCCGACGGCGCCACCCTCGAACCCGTGGTTCGGGGAGCGACAAATCGCCCTCATGGACGTGTTCGGGCGAGCCAACGCAGCCGCTTTCGACCAGCGCGGATTTGCGTACTTCAACCGGGACGTCTACGACCTCTTCTATCCCGGCTACGTCGACATGTGGCCCATGAGTCATGGCGCTCTCGGCATGACGTACGAGCAGGCCTCACCCCGAGCTCTGGTACTCCGCCAGTCCGACGGCGATCGTCTGACCTACGGCCTCGGCGTGCTCCAGAACTTCACCGCAGCCATCACCACGGCACACACGGCGGCAGTTCACCGCGAACGGATCCTCAGTGACTTTTACGCGTTCCGGCGCGAGGGCGTGGAGCTGGGTCGCTCCGGCCCGGCCGAGTACGTGGTTCATTCGCCTGACGTTGCCCGCGCCGACCGCTTCGCTGAGATGCTGGTGCGCAACGGCATCAGCGTCCGGGTGCCCTCCGAGCCCGTCACGGTAGGCGACCGCACGGTACCGGCACGAGGCACGTACATCGTGCCGATGGACCAACCGCCACATCGGTTCGTGCGCAACCTGCTCGACGATCACGTGCCGATGGACGAGGAGTTCGTGCAGCGCCAGATCGAGCGCCGCGCGAACCGCGAGTCGGACGAGATCTACGATCTCACCGCGTGGAGCCAGCCGCTACTCTGGGACGTCGAGCTCCTCGTGGCAGACGAGCCCACTGGCGCCGCAAGCACAGCCTTCGCGCCGCCGGCCGCGCGATCTGCTGCTCCCGTGGCCGAAGCCGTCGTGGGCTACCTGATGCCGTGGGGCACAGGGACCGCTGCGGCGGTCGTCGAGGGCCTTCACAAGGGCCTACGAATCCGCGCCACGGGTGAGCCTTTCACCCTCGCTGGGCGACGCTACGGGGTAGGTACGGCGATCGTTCGAATCGCAGAGAACGGCCCCGACCTTCGGACAACTCTGGGCGAACTGGCCGCCAAGCACGGCACCGACGTGATTCCGATCGACGACTCTTACGTCGATGACGGCACCTCTCTGGGAGCCAACAGCGTTCGTGGGCTGCGCTCGCCCAAGGTCCTGCTCGTTTACGACGAGCCAGGGCGAGCCTACTCGGTCGGCTGGTCGCGCTACGTTCTCGAGCGGCGCTACGGTCAACCCACGGTTGCCGTCCGCACGAGCGCCCTCTCGAGAGTTCCGTTCGCCGAGTTCGACGTGATCGTGATTCCGAGCGGCAACTACTCACAGGCCATCGGCTCCGAACTGGTCGAAGAGCTCAAACGCTGGATGCAAGGCGGAGGTACCCTGATCACCATGGCCAACTCCACGGTCTGGGCATCACGGGCCGGCCTCCTTTCGGCATCTCGAGAGCGCAGGGGCGGTCGACCCGTCAGCGAAGATCCACCGCCCCAGACGACTCCAGAGCAGCCCATCGACTATCTCGAAGCGATCGTGCCAGCGGACGAGCCGCCAGAGTCGGTGCCTGGAGCCATTCTGCGTGTCGTCCTCAACCAGAACCACTGGCTCGCATCCGGTACCGATGGCCAGATCGGAGCTCTGGTCGAAGGGACTCGAGTCTTCTCACCCATCACTCTCGACGCCGGGACCAACGTCGGGCGCTACGCTGAGATGGACGATCTCGTCGAGAGCGGCATCGTGTGGGACGAAGCCCGTCCCCAGCTCGCCAACAAGGCCTTCCTCATTCACCAGCCCTACGGGCAGGGACAGCTGGTCGCCTTCGCGGAAGACCCCAACTATCGGGCCTACACCGAAGCCACGATGCTGCTGTTCATGAACGCCGTGGTGCTTGGGCCGGGACGGTAACCCTCTGGCGTTCTCCTCCGTCGAGCGGTCTCGCGTTCGCGGATCCTGGGCGCATCGAGAGAAGGCTAGGCTAGTAGAACACCCGGAGACAGGAGCCCGCCATGAAGCCTGCAGCTCTCGCCGTCCTCATCACGTCGTTCCTCTTCCCGATCGCCGCCTGCTCACCACCTCCTGCGGAGCCGGGAGACGCGAGCGGCGATTCAGCGGCGCCAGCCCCGGAGCCCCGCCCGCGCCAAGCTCGCCAACAAGACGGCACGACGATGGGCCTCTACGCGCCCGAACAGCACGACCTCTACGACGGCCGGTTCATCATCAGTGCCGGCAAGATCCACCAGGTCGGAACGCTCGACGATCCTTCTCCCTGGGACCACATGGGCAACGACGCCACGAACGTACGCGCAGTGGAAGGGACCATCGAGCTCGATGTCAACGAGATCGAGAACACCGGCACTTTCCGCGCCGAACTGATCCTCCCGGAGGGTGAGTACGTCGTCGAGCTGGAGACCTTCAAGGAATTTTCACCGTGCCAAGACGGAGGCATCGCGGCCTATCTCTTCGAGCACGGTGACTCCGGATGCGGGGACGCCAACTGGCCCAAGAGCCTGCTCTACGTCGCTGGCTGGGGCCTGGGCCGTGCCACGATGAACGGTGAGGTGCTCTACCAGGACTATCAGATCCATTTCATGGTCACCCAGGGCATGCGTGACCGAGAGACCTTGGTGGCCCACTACCCGCTCGAAGGCAAGACGTCACCTGCCGGCGCCGTCAACCCTGCCGCCATGCAGCTCGACTTCTACATCCGCAGTCCTGAGACAAACGATGCCAACCATCCCAAGCGGGAGGTCTTCGACCACTTCTTCGCCATGGAGGTGACTTGGCACTGACGCGGGTACAACCCGCGTCACGTGCCAAGTCATCCTGAGGGAGACCGAGCGCCGCGCGAAGCGCGGCTCTCGATACGACCGAAGGATCTGGCGCGCCACATGCCGACAAGAAGACCCAGCTGAGAAGTCGTCGACAGTGACCAGCCGTCGAGCGCGCGAAGCGCGGCTCTCGCGTCGACCGAAGGATCTGGCGCGCCACATGCCGACAAG
>JANQPS010000464.1 GCA_028285365.1 Thermoanaerobaculia bacterium
ATGGCGAGCAGCCCGAGAGCGGCGTCGGTGCTGCCCGCCGAGGTCTCGAGCTCGACCTGTGTGCGCAGGGTCCGCAATGGCGAGAAGAACACCAGGCTACGGATCTCACGGCTGATCTCGAGGGCCTGGTCGAAGCGGCTACGGCCGGGCTCGAGCTGCCCTTCCTTGAAATCCACGCGTGCCAACCCGAGCACAGCAAACAGTGCGCGGGGATGCACGAGGCGACCGGAGTCACGCAGCATGGTCAGGGCTTCGTCGAAAGCCGCGCGACTCTCGTCGTAGCGTCCGAGCAGCTCTTCGAACGAGCCCAGAGTCGTGAGACCGGCGCTCAGTGGCAAGACCTGGCCGGCGAAGATCTCGCGCTCGATGGCGAGCCCCTCGCGCACGACGTCGCGAGCCTCGAGTGGCCGCCCCAGGCGGCCATAACTCGAAGCCAGGATCTGCAGGGCGTCGGTCACCTGAGCGTCGGGCACCTCGCCGCGTCGCCAGCGACCGGCTTCGCGCTCCAGCATCTCGGCAGCTTCGGCGAAGCGGCCCGCCTGGTAGTAGCTGGCGGCTACGTTGGACCTGGCGACCGACAGAAACGGAGACTCGGGGTGGTACTGCTCGAGCGTTGCGAGCGAGCGCTCGCGCCAGCGGAGCGCCTCGTCGAGCTGGTTGTCGTCTGCTGCCAGCATCGCCCGATCGGCGAGCCAAGGGACCCATTCGAACTCGTCTGGGGGCGCTACCCGCTCCAGTAGAGCGCCGGCTTCTTCGACGAAAGGCCTCGCCTGCTCCGGTCTCTCGAGACGCAGCTCGATCGTACCCCTGAGTCTGAGAGACCGGGCTAGGTCGAGACGCTCGTCGAGCTGGCGCTGGAGCTCGATTGCCTCGTCGAGGACACTGGCGGCGTCTTCGAGGCGGTCGAGCGATACGTAGGTGTCCGCGATCACTGCCAAGAGGCGAGCACGCACGATCGGATCGTCAGCGAGCTCTTCGTCGACCCGGAGTCGTTCCAGCCCCCGGTCGAGGATGTCCCTCGCAGTGGGCTCGCTGCCCTCAGCCTGGCGCGGGTCTGTCTCCCTGAAGAGCCCAGCGAGGAACTCGGACACCCTCTCGGCCACCGCCGCCTCGCGGGCACGCTCGCGCTCGGCCTGACGCGCCTTCTGCAGCCCCACCGCCAGCCCACCCACTCCGAGCATCAGCGCGAGCACGAGCAAAGACGCCACCAGGGACGCCACGCGGTGGCGGCGGACGAACTTGCCGAGACGGTAGGCGGCGCTGGGAGGACCCGCGATCACCGGGAGGTGATCGAGGTGACGCTGCAGGTCGCGGCGCAGGTCTTCTGGTGACGCGTAGCGCCGCTCACGGTCTTTTTCGAGGGCCTTGAGCACGATCCAGTCGAGATCTTTGGGGAGGGAGCGGTCGCTGCCGCGGAGGCTGCTCGTGTCGGCGGGAGCGTCCGGCAGGGTTCGCAGCCGGCGCACCGTGGCGCTGGGAGTCGGGGTCTCGTGCTCGCGCACCAGCCTGAGCATCTCGGCCAGACCGGCCTGCTCGAAAGCTTCGCGTGGAATGGGTGGCTCGCCGGTGAGCAGCTCGTAGAGCATCGCTCCGAGCGAGTAGACGTCCGAGCGGGTGTCGACGTCGAGCTCTTCGCTGGCCTGCTCCGGGCTCATGTA
Organism: Thermoanaerobaculia bacterium; assembly: GCA_028285365.1. Classification (GTDB taxonomy): domain Bacteria; phylum Acidobacteriota; class Thermoanaerobaculia; order Multivoradales; family Multivoraceae; genus JANQPS01. The sequence continues at coordinate 1,659 of JANQPS010000464.1, forward strand.
CTGCGGCGTGCCCACGACGCGGCGGTCCTGGGTGAACGCAATGGTCGCGCCCGGATCGTGCTCGAGCAGCTTCGAGACACCAAAGTCGATGACCTTGGGCGTGGGGACTCCGTCGACCAGGCCGACGAGGACGTTGCTGGGCTTGAGGTCGCGATGGATGACGCCCTTCTGGTGGGCATGTGCTACTGCCGAGCACACGCTCGACAGGAGTCGCAGACGGTCCTCGAGCCCCATCTCCTGCTCGCGACAGAATTCGTCGATCGGTTGACCGTCGACCAGCTCCATGGCC
>JANQPS010000302.1 GCA_028285365.1 Thermoanaerobaculia bacterium
CGTTGAAGCGGAGAAGTGACCACCAACCACCTGTCATCCTGACCAGAGGCCGGTCGTGACGTTGGACCGCAGCGCGATGATCACCCGGCCGGCGGGAAGGACCTCGTCCAGGGTGGATCAGTGTGCTGACGCATGACCGTCGTTGCGAGCTCCTCAGTGTTCACGACCGTGGGTGTAAGAAGACCGTCGATCATTGTGCTCCCCCGTGCCGGTACCGGAAGCTCGCGGCTTCCAGCAACCCCCCATCCGGCACTTCTTCAGGATGACGGCCTCCGGGAAGCTCACGGCTGCGGCCTGCACTCAGTAGGATCACACTCGTGACCCACCCGGCCCCTTCCCGACGCCTCGATCGCACCTGCCTTCGCGACGCCCAACGCGTGGTCGTCAAGGTGGGAAGTGGAGTCTTGTCCCCCGACGGACGCTTCAGCCACTCCCGCCTCACCCGCATTGTCGAGCAGATTGCCGAGGTGAAACGAGGTGGACGGGAGTCGCTGCTCGTGACCTCTGGAGCGGTGGCGCTCGGCGCTCAGGCCCTGGGACTCGCCGAGCCGCCGACGTTGCTCGCCGAGCGCCAGGCGTGTGCTGCCATCGGTCAGTCACGCCTGATGGAGCAGTACGAGCGGATCCTGCGCGATCTAGGACTGGTTGCCGCGCAGGTCCTGCTCTCGCCGACCGATTTCGATGATCGCCAGCGCTACCTCAATCTGCGCTCGACGTTGACCACGTTGTTGCGGCGCGAGGTGATTCCGATCGTCAACGAGAACGATGCCGTCTCGGTCAGTGAGCTCGCCTTCGACGAGGACAGTCCGGGTGGTGGACGAGTGTTTGGCGACAACGATCGACTTTCGGCGTTGCTTGCGAGCAAGCTGGAGGCCGATCTCCTGGTCCTGCTGACCGACGTCGACGGGTTGTTCGATCGAGATCCCAGCGACTCTGAAGCTCGCCTCATCGGCCGGGTGGACTCGGAAGTCGACCTGGTCGACGATTCGGGTGGTCTCGCGGGACGCTCGAGCTGGGGGCGCGGCGGGATGGCGTCGAAAGTCGCTGCGGCACGAGTTGCCGTGGAGTCCGGCTGCCACGCGGTGGTCGCTCCAGGAGCGAGAGAAGACTCCGTGCTGCGCATTCTCTCCGGCGAAGACGTTGGCTCGTGGTTTCCGGCGCGCGCGCGGGCGGCAGCTCGTCGTCGTTGGATCGCCTTTGCCGCAAAGACCCAAGGAGCTTTGATCCTCGATCGTGGCGCAGTCGAAGCCGTCCGCGCGCGCGGGGCCTCCCTCCTGGCTGCCGGCGTCGTTCGGGTCGAAGGGACCTTCGGGCGGGGTGACGTCGTCGAGCTGATGGACGAAAACGGGACTTCCGTCGGTCGGGGCATCATTCACTGCAACAGCGACGAAGCCAGGCGTTGGTGTGAAGGGCAGCGACCCGAGGGGGTGCTCAACCATCATGCCCTCGTTCATCGGGATCATCTCGCTCTGGGGGAGTGACAGCAGTTCGCTCGAACGTGCCGGTCAGCGTTGCTCTCAGACTGACGGTTCGAACGCAACAGCCTGAACCTGCCCGCCAGGGCTCGAGACAGTCCGAGATGGCGGTGGCGGCCATTCCGAAATACAAGGCGTAATCTCCAATGTCGACATCCACACCAGCATCTGTAGACCGAACAGTTGAGCGGACCGTAGAACCGACACGAGAGCGGACGGACTGGGCCCAGGTCGCGCGCCGAGTCAGAGAGTCTCAACGCGGTCTCGCCGCTGCCGGGGGTGCCGTGCGTTCTCGTGTCCTCGAGGCCCTCGCGGACCTGCTCGAAGAGCGACGGGACGAGATCGACCGTGCCAACCGACTCGATCTGGAAGCGGCTGAACAGGCGAACCTCGCGGCGCCGCTGCTCGGCCGGCTCGAGCTCGACGGCGGTAAGCGCAAAGTCCTCCAGGACGGC
>JANQPS010000484.1 GCA_028285365.1 Thermoanaerobaculia bacterium
CTGGATCCTCGAACAGCCGTGGTCGACATCCGCGATCGGCACCTACGGCTGCTCCTATCTCGGGGAGGTGCAGATCATCCAGGCGACCACGCTCGAGCCGGCACTGCGCGCGATGGTGCCGCAGGCGTCGGCGGGCGGAACCGGAACCGCCGGGGGCCGCTACCGCTACTTCTCCGGTGTCATCGGTGGCGCCTACGAGCTGCATCAGGCGCTGGGCTGGTTTCCCAGGAGTGGAAAGAAGGACCCGCGCGCACCGACCCAGGAGATCGAGATCGACTTCGAGACGGTTCAGCGCATCCTGCCGCTCAACTCGATCATGAGCCGCATCGGCGCCCCACCCAACGATTTCGACACTTTTATCTCGACGCCACTCGACAGTCAGTACTGGGCCACCAAAGGTTTCCTCGACGACGGGGACGCTATCGACGTCCCCGCACTGTTCGTCAACTCCTGGTACGACTACGGCGTCGGCGACACGCTCCAGCAGTTCGAGCACTTCCGCAACCACACGCGAACTGACGAGTACCGCGGCGAGCATCGTCTCGTCATCGGTCCGGGGACCCACTGCGCAACCGAAGAGGCCACCGAGCGCACGGTGGTCGGCGAGCGAGACCTCGGCGACGCGCGCATTGATCTCTGGTCGATCTATCTGCGCTGGTTCGACGCGTGGCTGCGTGGCAATCCAGCCGCTCTCGACAGCCTCCCACTGGTCCACTACTACGTCATGGGCCGAGGCGAGTGGCGCACGTCGGAGACCTGGCCGCTTCCTGGAACCCGCGTGACCCCCCTCTACCTCACTAGCGACGGTCAGGCCAACGCGGCGAGCGGCAACGGGCGCCTCACCTTCTCGCCGCCAGCAGAAGCCGGCACCGACACGTTCGTCTACGACCCCGACGACCCGGTGCCGTCGCTCGGCGGCCCTTTGTGCTGCACCACCAGCCAGGAGGCACTACCCGGCTCCTACGATCAGCGACCCGTCGAAGCTCGCAAAGACGTCCTGGTCTACACGACCGAACCGCTCGACGGAGAGGTCGAGGTCACCGGACCGCTCGTCGCCACGCTCTACCTCTCCTCAGACGCCCCTGACACCGACCTCACCGCCAAGCTGGTCGACGTCCATCCCGACGGGCGCGCGTTCAACGTCCAGGAAGGCATCCTGAGGGTGCGCTACCGCGAAGGCTTCGATCGGCAGGTTTTCATGGAACCGGGCACCGTCTACGAGGTCACTGTCGACATGCAGGCGACCAGCAACGCCTTCGGCAAAGGGCACCAGATCCGTCTCGAGGTCTCGAGCAGCAACTTCCCGCGCTTCGACCGCAATCTGAACACCGGCGGCAACAACTTCGACGAGAGCGAGTGGCGCAAGGCCCGCAACACCATCCACCATTCCCCCGATCACCCGTCGCGGCTGCTGCTGCCAATCGTGGAGGATCCCTGATGTCGCCGTTTGCCATGAGCCGCTCCGGTGTCGTTCTCGCCACCCTGGCGGCCGTTCTGATGACATGTGCGGCCACTCGCTCGCACGCCGTCGGGATCTACGATCTCTACGAGCTCGGAATCCAGATTGGTGAGCTGCGCCTCGATGCGGACACCGACGGAACCAACGTCTCCCTGACGTTGCGTTTGCGCGACCGCAGGACCCGAGACTGGACCGCGCCGCAAAGTGCGCACATCGACAGCGATCTCGACTCCATCAAGCTTCCCGGAAGCCTGGGCAGGCTCACGCGCGGCCTAGGCTCCCTCGGCTCGATCGACTGGTCCTCACTCGAGGCGGTGGGCTGGCCCGATCGCAACACGATCTATGAACGCCACCGACGCTTGCAGGAGCGGGTCCGCGGAGAACAGGTCGCGGCCGATTACTGGGCGGTGCGCGACGCCAGCAGTCCTCTCGACCTGCTGATCGACATGAACAACCAACTCGTCGCAGCCATCGACGTCAGCCGCGACCTCGTGCTGGTACGCCAGGGCTTCGAGTCGTTCACGACCGTCGGCAGGTGGCAACAACCAGACATCTCACCAGCCGACTTCGGTCTCGGCGAGCCGGACACGATCCAGGTACCCATGACCGACGGCACCAGACTCGCGACCCTGGTCTACCTGCCGACGTCGAAAGAGCGCGAGGCCTTGGGCAAGCGCTTTCCCACGATCCTCGTGCGCACGCCCTATGGCCTCACCGGGACGATCGACCGCTATTGGCACCACGTGGCGCGCGGCTATGCGGTGGTGCTCCAGTCGACCCGGGGCCGCACCTACTGGGATCCCGAGTACCGGTCCGAAGGTGACTGGAGAGTCGTCGTCGACGAGCCCAAGGACGGCGCCACCACCCTCGAATGGATCACCGCGCAGCCGTGGTCCAACGGCAAGATCGGCATGCAGGGAGCGTCCTACGTTGGCTACACCCAGTGGGCGGCCACCCTCGCCGACAACCCGGCCCTCGAGTGCATCGTTCCCGAAAGCTCGATGGGAACCGCCTTCAGCGATCAGCCCTACATGGGTGGTGGCTTCGTGTCGGGCTTCGCCTACTATGTCTTCTGGATGACGGAAGCACCGCTGCTGCCCGGCCGCACCTGGGAGCAGGTGCTCAAGCATCGACCGCTCGTCGACATCGACACGTTTGCCACCGGCCGCGACATTCCTCAGTGGAACGACGTCCTCGAGAACTGGATCAACGGTGACTACTGGAGCGGCCAGAACTGGTATCGCGACGGTCTCGAGCGCAACTTCGCGTCTTTTCAGATCAGCGGCTGGTTCGACGACGACTTTCCCGGCACCCGCGCCAACTGGGAGCTGATGCAGACCCACGGGAAGCGACCGCAGCGACTGCTCATCGGCCCCTGGAAGCACGGCTACAACCGCGACCGCAGCCTCAACGGCTACGACTTCGGTGTGGACGCTCTGCGCGACGATGTCTGGCTGCTCAAGCAGAAGTGGTACGACTCCTGTCTCAAGGGCATCGACTCAGACGTCGACGAGACAAGGGTCGACTACTTCGTCCTGGGCGAGAACACATGGCGAACGGCCACCGCCTGGCCACCTCCAGATGCCGTGTCACAGAACTGGTACCTCCACAGCACGGGACAGGCACACCGGCGGATGTCCGACGGCCGACTACTGCCGCGCCTACCAACCGAAGAACAGCCTGCCGACGAATACGTCTACGACCCGCAGGACGCACCTCCCAACTGGATGACCTTCGAGTCGATGAAGCGCTGGGAAGACGTGCAGAGCTTCCCCTACGACTTTCGAGACACCGAGCGGCGCCAGGACTTCGTCGTCTACACCAGCGAGCCTCTGGACGAGGAGCTCACGATCGCCGGCGACATCCTCATGGTGCTCCACGCCTCGACCGACGTGCGCGACACCGACTGGTGGGTGCACCTCTCCGACGTCGCGCCAGACGGTGAATCGGTGCGCCTCACCGTGGGCATGCTGCGCGCCCGATTTCGCCACCTGGACGACCCCGAGCACCACATCTCTGGCGAGAACTTCGCCAGCGAGCAGTTCCTCAGCGGCGACCTCGACGAGGTGGTGCGCTACCAGATCGCGGTACCGTCGATCGCCAACACCTTCGCGAAGGGGCACCGGATCAGGATCGCGATCGCCAACGCGTCCGAGTTCTATTCGTTTCCGAACTCCAACACGGGCGAGCACGAGGCCCACGTCACCCGCACCGTTCCTGGAAGAATGAAGATCCACCACAACCCGACCCACCCCAGTCACGTCGTCTTGCCGGTCTTGCGGCCGCGTCGTGACGGCTGAGCCGAATCATGGAGACCCCACGATGATCGAGCTTCACTACTGGCCCACTCCGAACGGCAAGAAGGTCACGATCCTGCTCGAAGAATGTGGCCTGCCGTACCGTGTCGTGGAATGCAACATAGGCAAGGGCGACCAGTTCACCGACAGCTTTCTCGCCGTCAACCCGAACAACCGCATGCCCGCCATGATCGACACCGAGCCCGCCGACGGCGGCGAGCCTCTCGGCATCTTCGAGTCGGGCGCCATCATGATGTACATCGCCGAGAAGGCCGGTCAGTTCTACCCGCAGGACGTGCGCACCCGCTACGACGTCAACCAGTGGATCATCTGGCAGATGGCGAACCAGGGTCCCAAAACGGGCGAGTACGGTCACTTCCGAAGGCTGAAAGACACAGAAGGCGACCAGTCGTACGCGGTCACTCGCTTCGGCGACGAGGTCAATCGCATGTACGGCGTCATGAACAATCGTCTCTACGACCGTCGCTACCTGGCGGGCGATACCTACACGATCGCGGACATGATCTGTTACCCCTGGACGGTCAGCTGGGAGCAGCAGGGACAGGACATCGAAGAATTCCCCTACTTCAAGCGTTGGTTCGAGGAACTGAGTGAACGTCCCGGCGTCCAGCGCGGCATGGCGGTCGGTTCCGACATGCAGAACGACTACTCCAAGCTGTCTGACGAGGAGAAGGGACGACTCCGCGCCTTGCTGTACAACCAGCGCGCACGGCCGGCTCCGGAAGGTGGCTTGCTGTAGGCAGGACCCGTCCCGCTCAGGTCTTCTTGTTCAGGTCGTCTCACTCATCGCGAACGGACTTGATCGGATCGAGAGCCGAAGCCCTCCGCGCCGACAGATAACCCGTCGATCCAGCGACGATCACCAGGAAGGCTGCGACGACCACGTGCGTCAACGGATCGAGAGGGCTGACTCCGAAGAGCTGTGCGCTCATCAGCCGGGTCAGCACAACGGACAGCAGCAGGCCGATCACTCCGCCAAGGGCTACCAGGGTCAACGCCTGGCCTGCGAACTTCCGTCTGACGTTACCCAGCGTAGCGCCAAGTGCCAGCCGAATGCCGATCTCGCGCTGACGCACGGAGACCGCAGTGCTCACGACGCCGTAGATCCCGACGAGCCCGAGGAGGAGAGCGAAGCCACCGGTGGTGGCCAACAGCTGCAACGTCATCGTGGCTCGGGCCATCGAGTGCCGATAGAGGTCGTCGAGAGTTCTCACCGATGCCATCGACAGGGTTGGACTCACACCCCAGATTCCCTGCTGGATCTCCTCGAAGAAGTCCGCCTGACCTACCCGCTCGCTGCGCACGACCACCGACATGGTCGAACTGGGCACGGCGGGAAACACCACCACGTGGGGAGCTTGCACGTTGAGGCCGTCATGACGAACATCCTCGATGACGCCGACGACTTCCGACCAGGGCCCAGACGAGCTACGACCGAGTCGCTTGCCCAAAGCCTCGCTCGGTGATCCCCACTCTGCGGCCGCGAAGTTCCTCGAAACCAGAACGCTCGCACGCCGCTCGTAGAGATCCGTCCAGCTGAAGCCACGCCCGGCGATCACCTGTGTCCCCAGAGATCGAAAGAAGTGCGGCGACGCCATTTGGATCTGGCGGGTAGCAGCTG
>JANQPS010000485.1 GCA_028285365.1 Thermoanaerobaculia bacterium
GATGCCACGTAGCACGACCTGGTCGATCAGAAGTCCTGGGACACCTTCGGGGCGTGGCCCCGGGCGGCGCGGGGCGCCTTCGTTGATGACCAGCAGCGAACGGAAAGGATCGCGACGATCACCTGCGTCGTAAGCAAACCCGGACTCGAGCGCATCGGCACTCTCCTCGAGCAGGTCTTCGATCCGATCCAGGTCTTCCTGCGAGGTTCCCTCGAAGGGGCTCGGCGACTCCTCGTCAGCCGCAATCTGCTCGAGCTCACCCAGGAGGTCGTCGTCGGTACTCTCGGTGTCCCCGGAATCGACTGGATTCGCCACTTCGCCGGCAGGCTCCTGAGCCTCCTGGGCGGCGAGTGGTGAAAGCGTTGCCACGAGTCCGGCGCACAGAAGCACGACCCAAAAGGTCCTGCCGACGAGTCGAGACTCCAAACAGCTCAACGACGAACAGCTCACGGACCTTCCTCCAGGTCGAAGCCTTCGTCCTCCTTGTAGACGAAGGTCTTGGCGACGAACGTCGCGTCGATGGTCTGCGAGGGTGTCGGCGACCTCACGGCGTTGACCGTCAACGTGTCGATGTTGAAGATTCGCGACAGTCGGCTCATCCGATCGAAGAAGCGCGCCAGGTTGTGGTACGTCCCCTGAACACGCAAGGTGATCGGCCACTCGTTGAAGTAGTCCTGCTCGACTTCGTTCGAGGGCGTGAACTGCAGAAGGTTGAAGTCCTCGCGCTCTGCCAGATCCTTGAACCGTCTCAGAACGTCGTGGACGTTGCGTCGATCGGGAAGAATGACCAGCAGTCGCTCCAGCTCTTTCTCGAGAGCCTCGACCCGCTCCTCGAACTGCGGCAGCTGGGCTCGCGCAGCCTCACCTCTTCGGATCTGATCGTCGAGATCGATGATCCGGCTCTCCTGACGCTCGATCGACTCCTGCATCTCGCTCAGCCGAATTCGATAGCCGGCGAAAAGTGCCAGGCCGCCGATCGCCAACCCGACGAAGAGGCCAAAGTACCAGGGACGTCCTTCAAGACCAGTTTCCATCAGAGCGCCTCCTCTTCCTCGGCCTCACTCGCCGGCGGGACCTTGCGGAAGGTCAGCGAGAACACGTAGACATCGCGGGTCTGCGACGCGTTCTTGAGCACCGGCTCGGTAAAACCCTCGACCCGATCGATGTTCTCGAGGAAGGTCGAGATCGCGCTGGTGTTGAACGACCTGCCGTCCAAGGTGACGAGATCGGAGCTCTGAGTGAGTCGATCGATCCACAAGAGCTCAGGCAACGCCCTCGAGACCTCGTCCATGATCTCGACCGGACCGCGCTGGTTGTTCTTGAGGTTGGTGATGACGTCGATCTTGCGCTCGAGCTCGGCCTCTTTGCGCTCGAACTCTTCGACGCGCTTGATGATCTCTTCCAGCTCAGCGACCCGTCGTTCCTTTTCTTGGATCTGGCCTTCGTTGTCCTTGATCGTGGAGTTGAGACGCCACCACCAGACCCCGAAGGCGATCGCGAACAGCAAGAAACCGAACACCAGCCAGATCAGGGCGGCGTTCTCGCCTCCCATGAGTCCGCCACCGCTGCTGCTGGTCGTCTGCTTGCGCGCGACAACCGGCTTCTTGCCTTCGGAAACCAGATTGATCTTGATCATCGCCTAGTCTCCGATCTTGCGAATCGCCAGGCCAACCGAGACCGCCATCATGGGCGCGATCGACTGAATCCAACCGGGGTCGAAATCGGAGTCCTTGAAACCAATCCTTCGGAACGGGTCCATGAGCGTGGTCTGGACGCCAAAGCGCTCGCGAAGGGAATCGGCCAGGTTCGGGGTCAACGCACATCCGCCAGAGAGGACCAGCTCGTCGACCGAGCCCTCGGAAGAGGTGGCGCCGAAGAAATCGAAGGTCTTCTGAATCTCGGCCGCCATCTCGCCGGACACGGTGTCGAGGACTCCGCGCGCATCGGCGCCCGAGTAGCGATCGACGGACTCACCGCGCTTGAGCGCCTCGGCCTGGTCGAACGAGAGATTGAACTCGCGCTGCAACGCCTCGGTGAACTGATTGCCGCCAAACGAGATGTCGCGCCAGAACACGGTCGTCCCGCGCGCCAGGATGTTGATGTTGGTGACACTCGAGCCCATATTGACGAGCGCTATCACCTTCATGGGATCGACGTCGTAGTTCGCCTCGTACGCATTCTGGATGGCAAACGCATCCACGTCGACGAGCGCTGGCATACGACCGGCCTGAGAGATGACCGAGACGTAGTCGTTGACCTTGTCGCGCTTGACGGCGACCAGGAGGACTTCCATCTGGTCGGAAGCCTCGTTGTCCGAAACCAGCACGTAGTCCAATTTGACGTCGTTGATGTCGAACGGGATGTACTGCTCGGCTTCCCACTGAATCGACTCGGCTAGCTCTTCGGGAGCCATCGCCGGCAGGTCGATCTTCTTGATGATCACGGAGTGGCCCGACAGCGACGTGGCGAAGTTGGTGTTCTTGACCGCCGTCTCGTCACCGAGCTTCTGAATCGCGTCGACGACCAGGGACGAATCCATGATCGAGCCATCGACGATGGCTTCCGGTGAGAGTGGCTCGACCCCGAGCCGCTGCAAGAGGAACTCGTTCCCCTTGCGTTCCTTGAGCTCGACAAGCTTGACTGCGAAGCTGCCGACGTCCAGACCGACTACGCCCTTGGACCGCGAGAAAAGTGCCACTTCAAAGTCCTAGTAAGTGATCCGATGCCATCTGCGAATTCCGAGATTTTCTCTGGAACCGGGACAGAGTAACAACGGCCAAAAGCTTATGTCAAGAGACAAATGAATCCGTAGTCACTGATAAGAAAGGAGTTGGACGACGCAAATCGGCTACTCCGGCGGCAGGCCGCGCCGGCACCCAACTCTCCGAATCCCGGTGGCGGGCGAGGCTCAACCAGCGACGCGATCGCCGCTCGACATGTGCCGACGAACCTCGAAAATTCCGCTGACGTCGGCCAGAGCGCGCTGGATCCGCTCGAGGTGTCGGCGGTTGCGAACCAGGACCCTCATCGAGATCGTCGCCTTGCCGGTCTCGTAGGTCTCGGCTTCGATGTGCCGGATGTTGCTGTCCAGCTTGGCCACGATCTCGGTCAGCTTGGCCAGGAGGCCCGGAGCATCTGTCGCTTCGATGACGAGCGTGACCTCGTAGCTCCCGGAGTCTTCCTTGCTCCACTCGACCTTGATCTCACGCTCGGGGTGGTAGAGGAGGTTCTTGACGTTGGGGCACTCCGCCGAATGGACCGAGACGCCGCGTCCCCGCGTGATGTAACCGACGATGTCCTCTCCCGGCAGCGGCCGGCAACACTTGGCCAGGAAAGCGAGGAGGTCTCCGTGGCCCTTGACGACGACCGGAGCATCGCCGAACGGCAAAATGCGCTTGACCGCTCGCCGTAGGACGCCCGGCTCGGACTTCTCCTGGTCGAGCTGCTGCTCGGTCAGCAGGCGCCGCACGACAGCGCGCGGTTGCATCTTCCCGAAGCCCAGCTTGCTGTACAGGTCATCGACGCTCGACAGCCCCTCCTCGGTCAAGAACTCCTGCAGCCTCTCCGAGGCCAGGACGCGACGAGCACTCTGACGGAACTTGCGGATCTCTCGCTCGATCAGGGTCCTGCCGATCTCGACAGCCCGCTTCTTCTGCTGGGTGTTGAGCCAGTGACGGATCTTGCTTCGCGCCCGTGGCGTCGCAACGATCTTGAGCCAGTCCCTGCTGGGCTCGCGATTGGGATTGGTGATGATCTCGATGATGTCGCCGGTCTGCAGCGGCGTCCGCAGAGGCACCAGTCGACCGCTGACGCGCGCTCCGGCACAGTGGTGTCCGAGATCCGTGTGCACTCGATAGGCAAAATCGAGCGGCGTGGCTCCGCGCGGGAACGACAACACCTCACCCTTGGGAGTGAAAACGTAGACCTCTTCAGGGTACAGGTCGATCTTGAGCGTGTTGAGAAAGGCACGCGGATCGCTGACCTCCTGCTGCCACTCGAGCAGCTGACGGAGCCAGAGGATCCCGCGGTCCTCACTCTCGGCGCTCGGCTTGCCTTCCTTGTACCGCCAATGAGCGGCGATGCCTTCTTCGGCAACCAGCTCCATTTCCGGGGTCCGGATCTGGACTTCGAACGGCTGCCCCCTCTCACCTACGACAGTCGTATGCAGGGACTGGTACAGGTTTGGTTTGGGAACCGCGATGTAGTCCTTGAAGCGACCCGGAATCGGTCGCCAGTTCTGGTGCACCACGCCGAGGGCCGCGTAGCAGTCCTTGACTTCGGGCGCGATGAGACGAAAGGCGAGGTAGTCGTAGAGCTCGGAGATGTCGATGCCCTGCCGCCTGAGCTTCTGGTAGATCGAGTAGTAGCGCTTGGTTCGGTGTGAGATCTCACAGTCGATACCGGACTGCTCCATGGCCGCTACGAGTTGGCCGCGGATCTTTCTCCGCGAGTCACGACCCACCCGAACCTTCTCACGCAGCTTGGTCTCCATCTCGGCAAACTGATGGGGATAGAGAAAGAAGAAGGCCAGATCCTCGAGCTCCCCCTTGACCCGCTGCATACCGAGGCGATGCGCGATGGGCGAGTAGATCTCGAGCGTCTCACGGGCGATGCGTCGCTGAGCCTCCTTCTTCATGTGACCCAGCGTCTGCATGTTGTGGAGTCGATCGATCAGCTTGACGACGATGACGCGAAGATCTTTCGCCGAAGCCAGGATCAGCTTGCGGAACGTCTCTGCCTGCGCGTCTCCACGACGCACGTACTCGTGACGACCGATCTTGGAGACACCGTCCACCAGATCGGCGATCTCCTCACCGAACTTCGAGCTCAGGGTCTGTTTGACCGCCGGGGTGTCTTCGAGGACGTCGTGCAGCAGTCCGACCGCAACGCAGGTGGGGTCGAACTTGAGATCGGCCAGTAGGTAACCGACCGCCAGGGGATGGATGATGTACGCCTCACCGGATCGGCGCGTCTGCCCCTCGTGCTGCTCTTTCGCGAAATCGTAGACCGATCGGAGCCACTCCTCGTCGAACTCGCGACCGTGATCGGTGAGTCGACGCGGCAGGTCTTCGAACACGATGTCCGTGACCGCAGCGACCGGTTGTTTGAGCTCTGTTCGTCTTGCCATGGTCGCCCGACGCGAGCTCAGATGCCCGCCCCGTACCGACAAGTCTAGCGGGCACTGCGGTCAGCTCTCGAGTCGACCGAGACCAGCTACGAGAACACGACCCGGACGCCCCTCGAGCTGGACCGGTCGGCGCGGGCTTCGCGGCCGACTAGGCCGAGCGCCGTGCGGTGACTCGCTGCTGCCACAGCAGCACGATCGGGCTCGCGACGAAGATCGAGGAGTACGTTCCGATGAAGACGCCGACCAGCAGGACGAAGGCCAGACCGCGAATGACTTCGCCACCGAACGCAAACAGTGAGCCCACTGCGAGAAGCGTCGTCCCCGAGGTCAGCACCGTGCGTGAAAGCGTCTGGTTCAGCGACACGTTGAGGGTCTTCTCGAGCGGATCGCGCCTGCTTCGCCGCAGGTTCTCGCGCACTCGGTCGAAGACGACCACTGAGTCGTTCACGGAGTACCCGACGACCGTCAGGAACGCCGCAATCGTCGTGAGATTGAACTCGTACCCGGCGAGGGCATAGAGCCCGAGACAGATCACGACGTCATGAACCAGGGCCGCCAGAGCACCAATGCCAAATCGGAGCTCGAATCGATACCAGATGTACGAGAGCATGCCGACCAGCGAGAAGACGACCGCGAGGACTCCCTTGACCCGAAGTTCGGAACCGATCTGAGGACCGACGTTCTCGGCGGCGAGCACCGAAAAGGAGCCTGCGTAGGCCTGCTCGCGAAGGGTGGAGAGAACCGCTTCACTCACTCCCTCCTGACCTGACAGGACGTCGATCGAGGTCAAGAGGCCGTCCGCCTGGCGGACCGTCATGATCGACGAGGCAATCTCTTCGTAGTGGTCGCGTCGGGCAACCGGGTCGTCGTCGCCGAGAGCGTCCGGGTCAGCACCCTCGAGGAGGGAGGCGAGCGCCGTCGTGCCTTGCCGGTTGAGGTCGAAACGACCAGCTCCGTCGGCGTTGTACGCCTGGTTGAACCGTTCCTCGACCACGCTGCGGCTGCCTTCTTCGGTGCCTTCGACGATCGGGGTCTTGATGATGACCTCGTTGAGTGCGGGATCACCGAAGCGCTGGATCTGAGATCCTTCGAGATTGGCTTCGGCGAGCAATCCGCGAAGCCGGTCGAGCTCCGGCTCACCATCGAACTTGAGGGTGAGCTGGGTGCCCCCCGCGAAGTCGATGCCGATGTTGAGCCTGCTCAGGCCAAAGGTGACGACGAGTGCCGCCACAAAGGCCAACGACGACAGAACCAAGAAGATCTGTCGTACTCCCATGAAGTCGAATTTGGTGTCGCGAAAGAATTCCATAAGGCCGAGCTCTTTCAGTCAGATGCCTGAAGCTCGTCAGGCACAGAGGTGTCGAGGGGCTCTCTTCGAGGTCTGATACGAGGTCGAGATACGAGGTCGGATATCGAGTTCACACTGCTCGTCGGACAGCGCCAACCTGGTGCATTCGGATCGATCTAGATCGACAGCGACTCCACTCGGCTACGGCGAGAGAGGAGCATGTCGAAGATCCATCGGCTGTTGACGATGGCGGTGAAGACGGACGCAAAGATGCCGATCGACAGCGTCACGGCGAATCCCCGAAGTGGCCCGGTACCGAAATTGAAGAGGAACATCGCCGCAATCAACGTCGTGATGTTCGCGTCGAGCACCGACGAGAGCGCCTTGCTGAATCCGGAGGAAATGGCTGCCTTGACGGTCCGGCCGTTACGTAGCTCTTCGCGGATGCGCTCGAAGACCAGGACGTTGGCATCTACCGCCATACCCACCGTCAAGACGAGCCCCGCAATACCGGGAAGCGTCAGCGTCGCGCCGAAGTAGGCGAGCGCTCCAAAGACCAGAACGAAGTTCAGCGCGAGCGCAACGACCGCGTTGATGCCAGTCCCCTTGTAGACGATCAGCATCGCCAAGATCACGAGGCCGCCACCGATGAGGAACGCTCGCGTCCCCTTCTCGATGGAGTCCTGACCGAGGGTCGCACCAACCGTACTCTCCTGGAGATAGTTGATGCCGGCGGGCAGCGCACCTGAGCGCAGCACCGTCGAGAGGTCCTCGACCTCCGACTGGCTGAACTGGCCTTCGATGATGCCGGTGTCCGAAATTCGGCTGTTGATTCGCGGAGCGGACTGCACCTTGCCGTCGAGAACGATCGCCAGCCCACGGCCCACGTTGCTGCCGGTGATGTCTCCAAAAACACTCGCACCCTCGGGGGTGAGGCTGAACTGCACGACCGGCTGGTTGAACTCACCGAGGCTCGGGCGAGCGTCACGCAGGTCTCGACCGGTGATCACGCGGCGGCGCTCGAGCGCGTAGAACTGCTGACCGAGGAGCGTTCCCGTCTCGTCGCGAATGTCCTGCTCGAACAACTCGACGTTGTCCGGAAGCGTTCCTCCGTAGTTGGCCAGAACGGCCTCGCGCGTCCCTGCCGAGGAGCTGGGGGGTGGGAAGTCGACCAGACGAAACTCGAGGAACGCAGTGTCCTTGATGAGGCGCTTCACGCGCTCGGGATCGTCGACTCCCGGCAGCTGCACGACGATCCGATTGCCGCCGATACCTTGCCGCTGGACTACGGGCTCAGCCACTCCGAAGGCGTCTATTCGATTGCGAATCGTCTGCTCGGCCTGCCGTACCGCTTGATCGAGGATCTCGGAGACACGCTCGGGCCTGCGAGAGAACAGGAGCTCCCCACCGTTGCGACGATAGGTCCAGTCGACGAGCCGCTCCTCCAGCAGCGTTTCGACCGTTTCGTCCTTGTCCGCCGAAACCCCGGTCACCCTGAAGCTGTTGTCGTCGACCGCAAGCGCGGAAGCGCCGGCGGCACCATCGTCCATCAGCCCCTGGACGAGGGTATCCATGTCCTTGTCCGTCTCCGCGCGCAGAGCATCTTCACCGACGACCTCGAGAACGAGGTGGATGCCACCACGCAAGTCGAGGCCGAGGTTGACGGATTCACGCGGAGGGTACGCCGAGTAGGCGCAGATACCGACAACGGCGAGGATCAGGAGACCCCGCCAGAGCAGACTCGAATTCATGACTTGTTACCTGCGTCGTCGTTCTGGAGACCGGCTATCGCCGATTTGAGGACTTTGATCTTGACCCCGTCAGCAACCTTCAGGACCAGCGAGCGCTGGTCGGAGCCCGCAACCTCTCCGAAGATCCCACCGTTGGTGACCACTCGGTCACCCTTCTTGAGCTCGTCGATGGTTCGCTGCAGCTCCTGCTGCTTCTTGCGGGCCGGGGCGATCGCAATGAAGTAGAAGATGAGCAGGATCACGACCAGCGGCACGAACTGAACCCAGGCCGGCGGAGGCTGCTGCGCCTGGAGCAGGACGGTCAGATCAGGAGTGAGTGAAGGCAACATTGCGGTGTAGATCCGATCTTCGGCGCCACGGCTCAGAGAGCGCCCGTGGCGAGGTGGTTGGCGTAGCGATTACTTCGGAGGGGACTTGGCCGTGAGCTCGTCTCTGGAGTTGCCCGATGCAGGGATGCGATCGGGGCGAGCGCTCGGCGCTGGGGCTGGACCTTGTGTCTTCTAGCCTCTGGCTGTTTTCAAGCCTCTGATGCGGTTGATCACTCGCTCTTCAGTCACTCGCAATTCAGACTGTGACCTCATCGGTTCTTCGATCGGCCACCGTGGGCCGAGCCTGAGCCGAACCGACCAGAGCCTGCCGTTCTAGGCTGAGTCTCCAAGTCATCGACTCTCCGCTGACACCTGTCAGACCAACCGTCAGACACTACCGGACCCGGTCAACGTCTATTCTGAGCTCGTCAACGGGTAGTGGACGAGTAGTGACGGAGGAGATCTGACACCTTGACATCAAGACAGCCGGACTTGAGAGCTTCTCTGAGTTGCCCCACAAAGTCAAGGTAGAACGACACGTTGTGACGGGTCGCCAGGACCTTCCCGGAGTACTCCCCGGTGCGAAACAGATGGTGCAGGAAGGCTCGGCTGACACTCCGACAGGTCGAGCAGGAACACTCCGGATCGAGAGGCGAATCATCGGTCTGAAATCGACTGTTCTTGATTCTGATGACGCCCCGACTGGTAAAGAGCGCACCGTGCCTGGCATTACGTGACGGCAAGACACAGTCGAAGAGATCGATGCCGTGACGGACCGCGTACGCCAGGTCTGACGGTGTCCCCAGGCCCATGAGATAGCGGGGCTTGTCTCGAGGCAGCTCCGGCGCCACCTGGCGGACCACGTCTCGCCCCAGCCCCTTGGCCTCGCCAACGCTCACTCCGCCGATGGCGTAGCCGGCAAAACCCAGCGGCACGAGGGCTTCGAGAGCTCGCTCGCGTAGATCTGCATAGAAGCTGCCCTGAACGATTCCGAACAGGCCCCCGGCCGGCTCCTCGAGCCTGGACCAAGCTTCTGCCGCCATCTCGGCCCAGCGATTGGTACGCTCGAGCGCGGCTAGAGCAGGACCGTGCTCGACCGGCCACGGCGGGCACTCGTCGAGCATCATGGCAATGTCGACACCCAGACGCTGCTGCGACTCGACGACGGATTCGGGGGTGAAGCGCATCATGCTGCCGTCGTGCACGCTTCTGAAGGTGACCCCGCCGTCGTCGATCTTCCTGAGACCGCTGAGCGAGAACACCTGATACCCGCCGCTGTCGGTAATGAGCGGCCTTCGCCAGCCGACAAAGCGGTGCAACCCTCCGAGTTGTTCAATCCGGTCGATTCCCGGCCGCAGGCTCAGGTGATAGAGATTCGCCAGCATGATGCTGGCGCCGAGGTCTTCGAGATCGAGAGGGCCCAAGCCTTTGACCGCTCCGAGGGTTCCCACGGGCATGAACGTCGGGGTCTCGATCACCCCGTGGCGGGTGTGCAGACGGCCGGCTCTCGCCACGCCTTGCTCCGCTTCGACGCTGAAGTGCAGAGGACTGGTCAGCTTCTGATCCTCCGCACTGAGCCGTTTTCCACCCTCACTCTCGATCACTCTC
This sequence comes from Thermoanaerobaculia bacterium, assembly GCA_028285365.1. GTDB lineage: Bacteria > Acidobacteriota > Thermoanaerobaculia > Multivoradales > Multivoraceae > JANQPS01. The sequence continues at coordinate 10,084 of JANQPS010000485.1, forward strand.
GACCACTCTCGACCCGCTCGAAAGAGGTTCACTCGGCCAGGATCGCTAGGAGCCCAGCAAGCAACCGGGCGAGCTCATCGGTTGGCGGAGAGTCTCGAGGCGCGTCAGCGACGGCCCTTGAGGTCGACCGTGTCCAACTCGACGCCATCGGGGAGATCGAGCTCGAAGAGTTTGTCTTCGAGCTCGCCGTTGACCTCGAGCTGCTCGAAGCGGTAGTCGGTCTCGTCCCCGTTGGCTTCCACGTACAACAGGCGTGACGGTAGGAAGCTGTGACCGTCGATCCAGATCTGCATGCCGCGGAGTCGCTTCTCGACGCGCGAATAGCGCGGCTTGAGGACCAGGTGATAGGGCGACGCCGCCGACTCCGGAAAGTTCGCGGTCAACGAGAAGTACTTCATGAGCTCCTCGAGAGAGCCACGAGCTCCGAAGTACTCGAACGTCCTTTCCTGATACTTCCCCACCGAGTAGCGCTTGGCCGTTCCGAGATCCGGATAGTAGGTCGTCATCTCGCCGTCACGCAGCAGTGTCAGCACCTCGTAGGGCTCCTTGTCGACCCAACGCACCCGGTCGGGGGCGCTGTAGTAGAACGTGCCCCGAGTCGTCTCCGGCTCGAGAAGGAGCTCACTCTCCTGAGACTTCTCGAAGTCCACGACCATCGTCTGGATCCGACTCTGCTCGGACTTGATGCGAGCGATCAGCGTGTCGAGCTGCTCGTGAAGACTGAGACCCTCGGCGAGGGGATCCAGCACTCCGTCTTCGGAAGCTCCCAACGGAGCCAACCCAGGGCCAGCGAGAGCCACGAGCAGAGGGAGCGCAACCCCGATCACAGCGCACCTCGTTGCGAAGCTCGCTCGGGCGGTTGCCCGGTCACCGTTACCGTTGATCATCATCATGTCTGTCTGCCCTGAAGGTAAACGCCGCAGTTGACCGGGGTCTTCCGTCGCGACCTCTGGTCGCCCGTTGTCGTCGCGATCACCGTGCTGCTGATCGCCGCTGCCGATCGCCGGCCAGTTGCCAACCCCGAAGCACACCGATGTTAGCTGACCACGTGTGTCCGATGTTGCCGATGAGATCAGCACTCGAGCTTCACGTACCGAAACGTCGACGAGACTCGCGCGTCGACACCCTCTTCGAGGGCGCTTGGAGCGTAGAGACCCTCCGAACGACCCCTCGTCATGCGACCGCGTCTAGTGCGATCCGCCGCGCGACGACCTGGCCATTTCATACTCGTGCGACGACCCCGCGGACCGCTGCAACGACCACTGTGTTGACACCTTTTTCAACCCGGTGCTACCTTCCCGAATTCCTAAGAATCAGGCGGACCGTCATGGCCCGAAACGAAGCGCTCCCGTGGTCTTCGAATCGACCACGAATCCAACAAGATCGATGAGGCGACACTGATGCCCGAGCTGGGAACCAAGCACACGTGCACCGAGTGCGAGACGAAGTTCTACGATCTCGGAAATCCCGATGCGACGTGTCCGCAATGCGGAGCTCCAGCGCCCAAAGAAAGCGGCAAGTCGACGAAGGCGAAGAAGGCGGCTCCGCCCCGAAGCGCTCCCAAACCGAAGAGCCAACCCAAACCGGACGACGACGACTCGAGCCCCGAGCT